>DATBWK010000119.1:0-5835 GCA_036514835.1 Bellilinea sp. | reverse complement strand
GGGTCTTTCCCGCGCGGACTGGCGTTGATGATGGGCGTCATGACCGACTGGAATTACGATCGGGACCCGATCGAAGCGCTGGTATTCGAGGCGCCGCTCAATGCCATCAAGCGCCGGGTAAGCGCCGGCGAACGCTACTTTGAGAATTTAATCCGCATCCATCTGTTGACTAACCGTCACCGTCTGACGCTTCTGCTGCGACCGGATGCTCAATTGGCTGAGCGCCGGGCAGCTGCGGAACAGGAACGGCTGCAAAAAGAACGCGCTGCCATGACCCCGGAGCAAGTTCAGCAGATCATCACGGATACGGCCGAATTGCACCGTATCCAGGAAGCTCCCAATACGCCAGAAGCCCTGGCGACCATCCCAATGCTCGATCGCAGCGATCTGGAAAAAGTAGTCAAAGTCATTCCGATCGAAGAGCAAAAAGCCGGCGAGAGCACCCTGCTATTCCACGACCTGTTCACCAACGGCATTCTGTATCTTGACCTCGGTTTTAATCTGCGGGTATTACGCCAGGAGTGGCTGTCTTATTTGCCAGTTTTCAGCCGGGCTTTGCTGGAAACCGGTACCGCGGAAGAGGATTTTGTGGAGCTGACACAGCGTATTGGACAGCGCACGGGCGGCATCCACCCCGGCTCCTTCACCTCGGCATCCAGACACTATCCGGATGGCGCCATTTGGCTGATGATCCGCGGGAAAACCATGGTCAGCCAGACAACCGATCTGCTGGGAATTTTAAAGGATGTGTTGACCGGCGCCAACCTGAGCGACCGCGAGCGCATCCGTCAAATTGCTCTGGAAGAAAAAGCCGGCATCGAAGCCGGACTGACAAATGCCGGGCACCGGGTGGTCAACTCCCGGCTGAAGGCGCGCCACAGCAGCGCCGACTGGGCGGCTGAAGAGATGGACGGCATCAGCCAGCTCTTTTTCCTGCGTGGGTTGCTGCAGGAAATCGATGCCGACTGGCAGGGAGTACAAGACGTACTTGAATCAATCCGCTCGGCGCTGGTTCGTCAGCCCGCCATGCTGTGCAATGCGACCCTGGATAGCGGCAGCTGGAACGTGGTGCGCGGTCAGGTAATCGATTTTCTGGGAACTTTTCCCCCAAATTCGGAACCCGCTGCCAACTGGCAGCCGGCTGCGCTGCCCATCGAAGAAGGCTTGACACTGCCTTCACAGGTCAATTTCGTCGGCAAAGGAACCAATTTATATGCAGCCGGGTACAAACTGCATGGATCCGCTTTTGTGATCGCCCCTTACCTGCGCGGCACCTACCTGTGGGATAAAATTCGCGTCCAGGGCGGCGCTTACGGCGGGTTCTGCCTCTTTGACCAGCAGTCAGGTGCCTTCAACTATATTTCTTACCGGGACCCGAATCTGGACCAATCGCTGGCAATCTACGACCAGGCAGCCGAATACCTGCACGGTCTGGAAATCAGCGATTCCGAGTTAACCAAAGCAATTATCGGCGCCATTGGCGAGGTGGACGCCTACCAGCTGCCGGATGCCAAAGGTTACACGTCCATGGTGCGTTACCTGCTGGGAATCACAGACGAGGAGCGTCAACGGCTGCGCGACGAGATACTGGCGACTTCGCCGGCCGATTTCCAGGCTTTTGCTGAAACTTTGGCAGCCGCCCGGCCCGAGAGTTCAGTAGTCGTGCTGGGTTCGTCGGAAGCGGTGCAAAACAGCCAGCTAAATCACAACGGCAATCTGGAAATATCCAAGGTGATGTAGCTCAGCCAGCCAGGGCCAGCAGGAACTGCGGCACCCAGAACTTACCAAAACTGAGCAGCGAAAGACCGACGCTGACGGCTAAAAGCCCAATCCCAAACGCGATCAAGAAACGGTCGCGTTTGCGGTATTTCAACTGCTCCAGCCAGGTGCGCGGACCGACGCCGAAGGCGCGCAAATCCATAGCGTCGATGATGTCCTCGCTGCTGACAATGGCATGGATGGTCACCGGCACGATCAGCGGCGCCAACTTGCGTACGGTCGCAAACAAACCGCCGGTTATTTTCTCCAGTTCGTAACCGCGAGCCCGCTGCGCATCGCGCGTAAGCATAAAATCACGGCCGAACGAGGGAACGAAGCGCATGGTCAAGTCCATACCGTAAGAGACCTTGTCCGGCAGTCCCAGTCCACGGAAGGTGATGCCATAATGGGCCGGGTTGAGCGAGTATGGGATAAGAATGGTCATGCTGGCCAGACTGAAGACGCGCACCAGCATGGTCAAGGCATACATGATTTTTTCAGCGCTGATGGTTAGTGTCGGACGCCAACCCAGAATGGTGAAGTTGGCTGCGAGCCGGCTGATGACATGCTCTTCCGAATACAATTCGACCCCGCCGCGGCCGGTGAGGAAGGTCAGCAGCGAGAAAAATATCACAAAACCGATGATGAAGATCCAGGCGCGCCTCATTTCGCTGAACTTGATGCCCGAGGTCAGGATGGTGATCAGCGTGATGAGGAACAACGCAAGCTGATATCGGAAGTCCCAGAAAAGCACGGTGCAAGCCAGAAAACAGGCATAGAAAATCAGCCAGGCGCGTGGATCAAAGCTCTGGATAAGAGATTTTCGCGGTTTGTATCGCCAGGTGACCAGCATGGGCAGCCTTCAGGTGCGGGAGTCAGCCGGTTACAGCCAGACTCCCGCACAAATGATCCGCGGAATTAACGGCCAGTCTGGCGTTGCACGGATGCGTACGCACCCACCAGCAAGGGCACCAGGATGGCGGCGAAGATGGCGTTAGGTCCGGCTGCCGGGATGAACTCGCCGACGATCGCGACCGCGGGCGAATAGCCGTTGATCCAGATGTCGGAAAGTGCGGCAAAACCGATGCCGATGAAGTTGCCCAGCAGGCTCCAGGTGACCGCCGCGGCAACGTCCACATTGGTCCTGAATAAGAAGCGCACCAGCAGCACCAGGATGAAGCCGACGATGATCGAGAGGCCGGCGAAAATGGAAATGGTGGCGTCACCGAAGATATTGTTCTCGGGGTCAAAGAACATCATATTCGCGGCGCTGCGATTCAGGAAGAAGAGGGCGGTGACGATCAACGCCAGGATCAGCGAGATCCACAGCACGGTATTGATGCCTTTCTTTTGATCCGCGAACAGGCGCGCCATACCGGCAACCATACCAATCAAGCCGTTGCCGACCGACCACTGCGGCGACAGGCCGAAACCAGTGAGCGCATCGCCAAACATGTTGCCGACCGCGCCTGTGAACAACCCAACCGCGGGACCAAAGGCATAGCCAAAGAACATCGGTATGGCGACTGCCGGGCGCAGCGCCACCTGGCTGACCGAGGGCACGGCGAATACGGTGCCGTTGAACAGGAAGGAAAGCACGGCATACAGCGCTGCGCCGATGGCCATATACACCACCTCGCGGGTGCCGACTTCCCAAATTTTGCTCTGGCGGGTCAGCAGATAGACCACAAAAACGATCAGCAGGCCGATGCCGACAAAGGCAAAGCGCAGCAGACCGGTTTCATCCAGCTGCAAGTCCGGATTGATGATGCCGCCAATCCACACAATCAGCAGGAAAAAGGCCAGAACAGCGACCAGTGACACAATTACCGAAACCAGCTTACGATCCATGAAATCCTCCTTTGGCAAATGAGAAAAAATCAGGATGAAATGGTTAAAGCACTCACTCCGTCAATTTGACGCGGTGAGCCAGACTTTCCGCGCTGTAAAATCTTTGGGTCATGGAGTAGAAGTCGAGATTAGCCTGAAGCAGACTGGTGGGCACCAGCCGGTTGTCTCGCAGCCGCTGCTGATCCCGCAGCACGTCGATTGGAGCGCCGTCTGCCACGACCTGCCCCTGATTTACCATCAATACCCGGTTGGCATAAATGACTGCTATATCGATGTCATGGGTGATAAAGAGGATGGCTTCAAAGGTGGGCAGCCGCAAAATTGAATTCATAAAAGCCATGTAGTTCTTGTAATCCTGCCCTGCGGTTGGCTCATCCATCACCAGGATGCGCGATCGCATGGCCAAAATAGCCGCGATGGTGACGCGCTTCTGCTGGCCGAAAGACATCGAAAGCGGCGGAGTCTCCTCAAACCCCGTCAGGTTGACAATCTCGACTGCCTGACTCACCTCCTCTCGGATTTGCCCGGCGGGGTGTTTGAGGTTGGTCGGCCCGAAGGCCAATTCCTCGCGCACGGTCGGAGCGAACAACATATGGGACGGACTTTGAAAGACATAACCCAGCGTGCTGGCAATTTCCGCTACGCTCAACTTGTGTGTGTCGCGGCCGTTGACCAGCACCTGCCCGCCGCTCGGTTTGAGCAGACCGATGGCATGCTTGACCAACGTGGTCTTGCCGGCGCCGTTGGGGCCAAGTACCGCGATCACATCGCCGCGATTGATCTGCAAGTTTATATCGTGCAGCACTTCCAGTCCGCTTTCGTAAGCAAAGGACACGTTTTTGAACTCCACCAGCGGCGTTTGAGCGCCGGAGGCAGCCGCCGGAAGCGGTTGAATCTCAGGGGGCAGCGGATCCTCGCGGGCAGCAGCCATGATCATGCGTACCGGCAATTTGACCTCGTGATAATCCACGTTTTTTGAAATTTGATCGGCCTTGCCGTCAAAACGGATGCGTCCGTCTTGCATGAACAGCACACGCTCGGGTGCGATCCGCAGCACATCTTCCACTCGATGTTCAACCATCAATATCGTCATACCCTCATTGGCCAGTGAACGCACCAGATCGAGCGCTTCCTGGGCGCTGGCCGGGTCGAGCGATGCCAGCGGTTCGTCGAGTACCAAAACATTGGGATGCATGGCCAAAACGCCAGCCAGGGCTACTTTTTGCTTCTCGCCGCCGGAAAGGGAAAATGTTTGGCGCTCGCGCAGGTGAGAGATCTTTAAGCGCGCCAGGGTGTCGTCTACCACCGTGCGGATATCACCGCGCTCCCAGCCAAGATTTTCCAACCCGAAGGCTACTTCGTTCATGACGATCGAGCCAAGAATCTGGCGTTCAGGGTCCTGCAGCACCGTGCCGACCAGTTGCGAGATGCGCGCGAGCGGCAGGTTGCTCACCTCCTGCCCTTGCAGCAGTACTTTGCCGGTCAGGTCGCCTTTGTAGGAACGCGGAATCAAACCGTTGATGCAGCGAATCAAGGTGGTTTTGCCGCAACCGCTGGCGCCTGCCAGCAGCACAACCTGGGCTGGCTCGAGGGTCAGGTTAATATCCTGAATAGCCGGTTGTTCCCGGCTGCGATAACGAAAGGAGAGGCCCTCGACAATGAGCGGTGAGACGGCGGTCATGTAAACCTGTGGAGGAATGCCGCTGAATGAATGCCAGGATTATCACGAGGTACAGGCAAAGAAGTGGTTTATGCCATTCGTAACCCCGCACAGCGCTACTCGCAACGCAGGGAGGAACATTGGAAGCACATTCTGGCGTAAAAATACTATAACATGCTGCCTTAACAAAATCAATTATCTTCGAAGACTGTAATATTAGTCTGAATATTTGTTCAGAAAAACTGTTTACAAATTGACAAACCATTGCAATACTTTTTCAATACAGTTGTGCTAAAATATTTTTGTCGAACGTTCGGGTGCCCCCCTCACCCGGGCGTTTGACATTTTAAGCAACCTTTTTCAGCTTGAACTCGTATTTAATTCCAGGTAATATGATATTAATGCGAAGGATGGACTGAAGGAGGATCAGATGGGAAATCAACCGGTTGTAACCCAGGCCGCGGCCCCTGTCAGGCAGGGTAAAAGACACGGATATGTCTGGGGATTAATTTTCATTATCGGGGGCATCGTTTTAATTGCCCAACAGCTTGGCTGGCTGGGTCCGC
>DATBWK010000118.1:0-19236 GCA_036514835.1 Bellilinea sp. | reverse complement strand
ATTCGTGATGCCCAGAACTTGAAAATTCCATACATGCTGATCATTGGCGATAAGGAAGCTGCCGCAGGGCAGATAGCTTTGCGATCAAGATCGGGTGAGGATTCTGGTGTCTTGCCATTGGCGGATTTCATGACGCGCGTCAAAAAGGACATTGAGGAATTGGTGTAAAAACACACTCGAAAAAAAAATTCGATGAGGTCAGTTCAAGGCGCCATCTCTATTTAGGGTTGTGCACATACAAAAACAGGAGGGCTGTGCAGCCCTCCTGTTCAATGACCAATTCTGTTTTACGGCGAGACGAAGTTGAGCGGGTCCACTTTGCCGTAAAGGTCGCTGCGCATTTCGAAGTGCAAATGCGGGCCGGTGGAATTACCAGTTGAGCCCATAAGGCCAATCTGTTCGCCCTGTCCCACGCTCTGGCCGCAGCCAACGTTGAGCGAGCTCAGGTGAGCATAATACGTCTGCCAGCCGGTTCCATGGTCGATCACGATCAGGTAACCGTAGCCGAAGTCGTTCCAGCCAGCGTACACAACCACACCTGAATCCGAGGCGTAAATACCTACACCCACCGAACCACCGATATCGATAGCCAGGTGGTTGATGTCCGGGTCGTAACGGTAACCGGAGATATATGTAGTTGCTGCCGGCCAGACGAAAGTATTAAACCCCATGGCGCCGTCATAGACCGTGCCGCAGAAACCGGGGCCAACCGAGCGGGCTACCGCCGGATTGGAACGGCTAATGGCAGGCATCGTCCAGTTTATAAATTGACCGATGCCATTCGGCACGAAAATCTGCTTGCCGGGTTCAATGTTTGGGTTGGCAAAATCACCGACCTGCGCCAATACCATTTTATTTCCCGGCCAGTTGATGATTTCCTCGGGCGTAACTTTGAAGAACTCTGCGACGCCGTTCAGGCCGTCGCCTTCGTGCCATTCGTAGACGACCCCATCTACCGGCGGGATTTCCAGCTCCATGCCCGGTTGGATCAATTTCGCATCATAAATTTTGGTGGGGTTGCTCCACATCAACGAGCGCGGATTAAGGCTGAAGCGCTCGGCAATATCGTAAATATTGTCGCCTTTTTGTACGGTATAAGTGGTCATCTCAAACCGCGGGCGGGAAGGCAGAGTTGTGTGCAGCTGCGCAATGCGCAGAATGCCGCGTATGTTGGCCAATCGATCGGGTGGTTCGAACATGGGCGGTTTGACCACCGGGACTGCAGTGGGATCCGCCGCAGCAACCGCTGCAGCGGTCTGTGGGCCTTTTACATTGCCCTTCAGGTAGAAGGTGCTCATTACCCACACCACCATCAATACCAGTGCGATGGAAGCCAGACCCGCGCCGATGCGCAAGGCCATTTCCCCTAGACCCATTTTAACAATGCTCTGCCATACCTGCAACACGCCGCGGCGCGGAGCAGCGGGCTGTGAATCGATCAAATTATCTAAATTGTCTGTCTCGTCAGGAATCGGAATTTTTTTCTCCGATGAATCACTCATGCCAGAAATTCCTCTTTTGTCAATATAACATAACCATTAATACCGGTCAAGCGACGGTATACCTACGGAAAACACGGCATCCGTAGGCGAATCGGCCTATTTTGATCAGTTGTTGGCTGGATTGTGGGTTGTTTCGGTTCGGGAAGGGCGCAAAGGGATCAGCATCAGGAAGCCGATGGCGATCATCGCCTGACCAATTTCGACGCCGCGAGCCTGCCATGCGCCAAAATAAGGGATACCTGGCAGCGGATGGCTGCCAAAACCGAAAATGTCGGCCATGCCGGCAAATACCGCGATCACATATCCGGTGGCAACCAGACGCAACCCAATATCAGCTACGATGCTGGTTTGGCGGTCTTTCCATAATGCCATCAGGCTCAAATAGCCGCCCAGGCACACCAGAGCCAGACCAACCAAAAATACCGCGATTTGAATAAATCCGATCACCGGACTGCGGTCTGCGCCAAACAGCGCCGGGCGAGCCCCAAGCAAAAATATGACCAATCCCGCCAGGGTGATCACCAGCCCGGTGCGAATCCGACGCACGGAAAAAACCTGTTTGACCGGACGTTTCCAGGCAGGCGGGGGGAGCGGGGTTGGTTTAAAATCGCTAGTTTGGTTCATGCCGGTAGGGTGCGCTCCAAAAGCCGCTGCCAGTTCCCGTGGAAAATAGCCTCGATTTCCGCCGGGGTGTAGCCGCGGTGCGAGAGAGGCTGCGCCAATTTGGGTAAATCTGCGATGGTGTTCAATTCAAGGGGAATGGCAGGCCAGCCGAAACCGCCGTCGTAATCGGTGCCAAGGCCTACATGCTGCGCGTCACCGGCTATCTGGCAAATGTGATCGATGTGATCGACCACCATTTCCAGACGAACCAGCTCGCGCGAGTCGGTGTTTTTCCAACCGGAGAGCAAAAAGCGGTTGAACGGCACCACTCCAATGACTCCATCCCTTTCCACCAGACCGCGAATAACGGCATCGCTCAGGTGGCGTTGGGTGGGGTCCTCTTTTAAAAGAGCTCGGGCATTGGCATGGCTGGCAATAATCGCACCCTGGTAGCGGTCCAGCGCTTGCAGCGCCGGCTCGGTTTGCATATGTGCGATATCCAGAGTATAGCCCAACTCGGCCATATTTTCCAGCAGACTAAATCCCTCGCTGG
The DNA here is from genome assembly GCA_036514835.1 of Bellilinea sp. Classification (GTDB taxonomy): domain Bacteria; phylum Chloroflexota; class Anaerolineae; order Anaerolineales; family Anaerolineaceae; genus Bellilinea. Next base: position 16,578 of record DATBWK010000118.1, on the reverse strand, counting down.
TAAATTTTCCGCCTTCATAGGTGCCGCCGCAATAACGGGTGCCAGCCCAAACCGGACCGATCAACCGTAGACCCTGCTCCCACCATTCTTCCAGTTCTGCCGGCCCCGAGACGCCTTCTGCGCCTTCCATGGAAAGCACAAGCCCAACTGGATGAGACTGCTGGGGTGTCGCTTCCCAGGCTTCCAGGTGCTTGACCAGCTGGATGCGGTCTTTGATCAGCGTAAATTTATCCGGCGATTCTTCGACCAACCGGTTGTAGATGTCCATCTGAGTGCGCGTCAGCCGGTAGGCTTCGTCAAACGTGGCAAAATCCACGCGCTCCGACTCGTTGGTCTTGTATTTTCGCGGCAGGACGAACAGCGTGGCAAAAATGACCGCCAGGCGGGCCTGCTGATACTCCGGCCAACCCAGGGTGGACTGACCGTTCTGCAACTCCGGGATGCGTGTGTCCGCTTCGCGGGCACGGGTTTCTGCCGCCGATTGGCGGTAGTCCCGGCCAAAGGAGAACATGTTATAGGCAATGTCCTGGTGAGCGTCGATCAGCAGTGGCAAGTCGGTCATAGTGGGGGAAGCAAAGCGCACCGTGAAGGTGCGCTCTGTTTATTCCGTATCCAGGTTGAATTACTTGGTTTCTTCGTCAGAGGCTGGGATTTCTTCCGCGACCGGGGCTTCTTCTGCGACCGGAGCTTCTTCCGCGACTGGAGCTTCTTCCGCGACAGGAGCTTCATCCGCAACTTGAGCTTCTTCCGGAGCAGGCTTTTCTTTCGGGGCCGCCTTTGCTTTCCGAGCGGGTTTTTCTTCCAGGGCTGCGGGTTTCCCTTCCAGGACGGCGGGTTTCTCTTCCAGGCCGGCTGGTTCAGACTCTTCCAGTACACCTTCAAGCGATTCCCAGTCCATGTCGGCATAAGCCATCGACTCGACGCGGCGCAGGCTCAATCCGATGCGGTGATTGTCGGGATCGACCTTGATGACGCGCAGGGTAACGACGTCGCCCTCTTTGAGGACTTCTTTGGGGTGCTCGATGCGCTTGTCGTGGATTTCTGAGATGTGAATCAGGCCTTCGATGTCGTCTTCGATGCGGGCAAAGGCGCCGAATTTGGTCAGGCGGGTAATGGTGCCCTCAATCAACTGACCAACCTGATACTTGGCAGCCTTGTGACCCCACGGATCCTCAAGCAGCTGGCGAATGGACAGGCCGATGCGTTTCTTGTCGCGGTCGATGGAGATGACCTTGACCTTGACGTCCTGCCCGACTTTGAGAACTTCACTGGGATGCTGAATGCGGTCCCAGGAGATTTCGGAGAGATGAACCAGACCATCGGCGCCGCTAATGTTGACGAAAGCGCCAAACTCGGCCAGGCTGGTAACGCGCCCGGAGCGGATTTCGCCCTCGGTTAGTTCGTCGATAACGCGTTCTTTGATCGATTCGCGGGTTTCGGTGCTGGCCTGGCGCTCGGAGAGGATCAGGCGGCGGCGTTCGCGGTCGACTTCAATGACGCAAACGTCAATTTCCTCGGAGATCATTTTGCTCCAGCGGGCCTCGGGGGTGTCGCCAGTCATGGCGGCACGGCGGGAGAGGCTGACCTGCGATGCCGGCACAAAGCCGCGCAATCCGCCAATGGGAACAATCAAGCCGCCCTTGTTATAGCCGATGATCTTGCTGTGGAAGTTCTCTTTCGAGTCCATCAGCGTATCGGCATCCTTCCAACTCATTTCCTCGCGCGCGCGGACATAGGAAAGGACAACATTCCCGCTTGAATCTTCGGGATTAATAACGTATACCGGCACTTCCTGCCCAACTGCCAGTTCAGCTAACTCTTCGGCAGGAATGGCTTCATATTCGCGCCCACTGATGATTCCTTCGGATTTTGTTCCGACGCTCACGAGAATCTGACCAGGTGAGATACTTGCGATCATTCCGGTGCGGATTTCACCCTGCTTGGGGAAATCGATGCTGCTGTCTTCTTGTTCCAGCAACGAAGAAAAGTTCTCTACCTGTTCGTTCTCGGGCGCTGCCCCCTGCTCGAGTTGGGCGTCATTCTGGTCCATGCTTTGTGGTACTCCAATGGTGAAAAAGATGTCCACCCATTATAAGGGTGAAAGTACTGCTTGACAACCTGGTAGGGTTTATCAAACCATAACATTATACCTGATTAATGTCCAGAGTTCGCGCACAATATGTGAAATTGCGCTGTTTTTTAGCACAACCGGCTCGGAAAACGCGGATTAATGGCGGTGCCGTTTCTTTTTCCGGTCGGAGCGCGAGTCATTTGCGCCAGTCGAGGCACTGGGCGAGTTGGTTACTACAGCCGATGCTTCGACAGCTTCAGCAGCTCCCCCGGGTGTTTTTTCACGATCTACGCTGGCTGTCTGGCGGCGCAGCGGTTGGAAGGTGAGCATGCGCCCAACCACCCCCGTGCGAATCTCAGCCAGCAGGGTCTGGAACATTTCGGAGGCTTTGCTCTTATACTGCACCAGCGGGTCGCGCTGGGCATAGGCTTCCAGTCCGATCGAAACGCGCAGGGCGTCCACGCGGGTCAGGTACTCAACCCACAGGTTGGAAATGACATTCAGCAGCACCTCGCGGTAAATTTCATTTTGCAGTCGTTTACCCAGCACGCTGACGATCTGGCCGATTTCCACCGGCGGCAATTCTCTAAGCGATATAGCAGCTGCTTCCGCAAAGCGTTCTGCACCGAGTGCTTCGGTCAATTGCTCCTGAATTTTGGCATCCAATTGAGACAATGTCACCTCAGCGGTAGCCAGGCGGGTAAATTCGTAGCGGCCCCACAATTCCCGCTGAGCGGATTGAGCGCCTTGCAAATGCTCCAGGATATAGGCTTCCAGTTCGTCAGGCTGCCGGTCGGCGATCAGGTGGGCGGCATGGAAGAAATACGTCAGGCGGATGACCCGCTGCTGCCCGCGGCGGTGGGTGCGGCGGTCAAAACTGACTTTGGTGCCCTGCGCCATGACGGCTAAAAGACCCATCAGTGCCCGCAGATTTTGATCCAGATTGATCTGCCCTTCGCCAACTTTTTCAAAGGCTGATTCCAGATCGCGGTCAATAACCCCGCCAGGTGCTGCCATTTGTTCGGTGCGGCGAGCCAGATTTGAATCGAGCGTATTCAATACCTGGTCGGCGATATCTGCCCATTCCATGCCCTGGAATTGGGCAGGGCGCAGGTCCAGATCTTCCACACGGCGCTGCAATGTTCCCACCAGGCGCGCCAGATTGATCTGCTGGATCAACCCGTCCACCTGGTCGTGCAGCGCGTCGGCTACACTATCATCACCGTTGGCCAGCTTACGCATCTCATCCGGCGTTAGCCGCAGCGGAATGCGTACCAGCCCAGAGAGTTCATCCAGCACTTCCTGGGCGCGCAGGCTGCCGCCGGCTTCCTCCACCCGGTCGGGCAGACCTTGAAAGAAGGTGTCGAGGATGTCAAAGCGCTCCAGCCGCGTCTGGTCGATGGAGGCTTCGGTGCGTTCCAGCAGCTGCTCTGCCGATTTCAACAAATGCTGGCGTTCTGCTTCCAGCGATTCAGCGGCCAGATTGAGCAAGGTGTTGCGCAGTTGATCGGCACTAACCGCCGGCTCCGCCAGGCTGCTTTTTAAGTTATCAATCAATAAATGCTGCGTGAAGGAGGGATATACGATGCCTTCACCGTCCATGGGGGGCTGGGTTTCATCCAGGAAGGCCAACAGTTTCCATGGACCTTCCACGTCGCCGGCTACAGCCGCTACCCGGTTGCGCAGCTCTGTCTGGAGCATGGAATCGACATCCTCGCTCAGATCATCTTTGGTAAATACCCGGTCGCGCTGCTCGTAGATGCGCTTGCGCTGCATATTCAGCACATCGTCATACTCCAACAGGTGCTTGCGCATGTCGAAATTGGTGCCTTCAACGCGGGTCTGTGACTGCTCAACCAGCCGCGCCACCAGCGCATTCTCGATCGGCAGGCTTTCATCGATCTTGAGGCGTGCCAGCAGCCCTTCCACCTGGTCGCCGCCGAACAGGCGCATCAGATCATCTTCCAGCGAGAGGTAGAAGCGCGATGAGCCGGGGTCGCCTTGACGGGCGGCACGCCCGCGCAGCTGATTATCGATCCGGCGCGCCTCATGGCGTTCCGATCCGATGACATGCAGCCCGCCCAGTTCGTGCACCTTGTCCATTTCATCCATATATTGCAGGAAAGCATGCACGCCTTCAGCATAAATGCCGTAATCATCTTCAGTCATGCGGCGCAGCGCTTCGCGCCGTTCCACATTGGTCATTTCGTAGGGGTCAATGCCGGGCTGATTGAGCACGCGAATCACATCATTGACCCACTCATTCTGCAGTTCGCCGCCAAGTTTGATGTCAACGCCGCGTCCAGCCATGTTGGTGGCGATGGTGACGGCGCCGAAGGCGCCAGCGCTTGCGATAATTTGCGATTCCTCGTCGTGCTTGCGCGCATTGAGCACCTTGTGATCGACACCGCCCTGCAGCGCCTTGACCAGGCGCGGTGTTTCGGCGTGCGGCAGACCTAACAGGTCGATCAAGCGTTCCAGATTGCCATTGTCTTCCGGATTGATCGAGACCATGCCCACCGTGCGGGCGAAGGTGCGCAATTCGCCGGTGTTCAGGTCGGGCAGCGGCCGGTACAGCCACTGCAGTTCCGGAATGACGATTTCGCTTTCCTCGCGGTTGTTCTTTTTCAACCAGGCGTCGCGGATCAACATCGCCTGGGTCAGCCGGCGTAGCAATTCCGGCTGCAGGCGCAGGGACAGGCGGTCGGAGTGCTCCACTGAGGTGGTGCCGACCAGCTGCGGCCGACCAATCACATGGTAGCGAATGATTTCCTGGGTGATGGCGCGAATTTTGGCTTCTTCGGTACGGTAAATGACATCCGGGAAGTCCTTGCGTTTCCAAAACACCGGCGTCGGGTCGCTGCCATCCTTGCGGGCGTAATAGGTGTACTTATAGCCGAAGTCGTCTTTGTCGTTGACTTCCTTTAAAGACGGATTGGGCCGGATGACGTTATACTCCAGGTTGGTGGGGATGGGCAGCACGTTGAGTTTGTAAATTTTGTGGAACTCTTCAGCTTCGGTGAGCGCGGTACCGGTCATGCCAGCCAGTTTCTCGTACATACGGAAATAGTTCTGGATGGTGATGGTGGCGTAGGTGACGTTTTCAGCCTCGACCTTGACGCCTTCTTTGGCTTCCACCGCCTGGTGCAAGCCCTCCGACCAGCGCCGCCCGGGCATCAATCGTCCGGTGAATTCGTCCACGATGACCACTTTTCCGGTTTGCACCAGATAGTCCTTGTTGCGCCGGAAAAGGAATTGAGCTTTCAGCGCCTGCTCCAGGTGTCCCAGCACGCGGGCTTGTTCCGGTGCGATGTCTTCCGGACGTTCCGGGTCGCCCAGCGCCATATCCAGGATTTCTTCGACATGCGCCTGTCCGACCTCGGTCATGGTGACCGTGCGGTCGCGTTCGTTGATCTCGTAGTCTTCCGGGTTGAGCGAGCGCACTACTGTGGCCATTTTGACATACATTTCAGTGTCTTCGGACGCTGGCCCGGAGATGATCAACGGCGTGCGGGCTTCGTCGATCAGGATGTTATCCACCTCGTCGACAATGGAATAATAGTGCCCGCGCTGCGAGCGGTCTTGCAGGCGGTTGGTCAGGTTGTCGCGCAGATAGTCAAAGCCAAACTCGCTATTGGTGCCGTAGGTTATGTCCGCCAGGTATGCTTCAAACCGGTCGACCAGCCGCAGCTGGTGCTGATCTTCGAAAGGCGAGGATTTTTCCAGGTCGACGATGAAAGCCTTGCGGCCGTTTTCGGTGCGGGCTGCCATTTGCAGCACGCCGACCGACATGCCAAGCAGATGGTAAATCGGCGCCATCCAGCGGGCGTCGCGCCGCGCCAGGTAGTCATTGACCGTTACCAAATGCACGCCGCGGCCTGTCAGGGCGTTCAAATATACCGGCAGGGTCGCCACCAGGGTCTTGCCTTCACCGGTGCGCATCTCGGCGATGGTGCCGTCATTCAAGGCCATGCCGCCGATCAACTGCACCTCGTAATGGCGCAGGCCAATGGTGCGTTTACTGGCTTCGCGCACTGCGGCAAAGGCCTCATTGAGTACATCGTCCAGCGTTTCGCCATCCGCCAGGCGGGCTTTGAATTCGTCCGTCTTGGCGCTCAGTTCGGCATCGGTTAATTTTTCGAATTCAGGCTCGAGAGCGTTAATCTCCTCCGCGCGGGCAGTCAGGCGTTCAACTTCACGTTTATTGGGGTCGCCACCCAGAATTTTCACAAATTTTTGCAGCATAAAAACACCCTTTCTGGGGAAAAATTATACCTTAACGAACGGCCCGCGCCTGAATAAAAATCCCTCCCTGAAAGCCAGGGAGGGAGCGTAAAAGGGTATGTTTATGGTTCCAATTGCGTTTACTGGACCAGGTAGGATTGTTATGGCGCCGCTGATTGCAGCGAGCGCACATAGTTGACCACATCCCAGCGCATGTCGGCGGTCGGCAGGTTATCCTTGAGTGCCGGCATGCGTCCCTCGACGCCATCCGTGATGGTCATAAAAATGGCGCCGTCGGAGATCGAGCGGGCATTGGCATCCGCTTTTACCAGGTTAGCCGGCGGGTACTGCACTAAAAAGCCCGAAAACGCGCCATCGCCGCCGCCGGCAGGTCCATGGCACAGGGCGCAGGCAGTGTCATACGACGCCTTGCCGCGTGCCAGAGAAGTTTCGTCCGCGGGGACGGGATTGACTGGCACGCCCAACTCGCGTATATAGGCAGCGCCCTGAATGGGTACCGACCGTGCGGGCAGCACCAGGGGGGACTCCATCGGCCGGTAGCTTGGTTGAATCTCCATGAAGCTGACCCAGTCGATCTTGATGATGTCGTAGGTGAACAGAAGAATGCCCAGCAGCGGGAGGGATATCACCACCAGAACGATGATCAGGCGTTTGACTATAGCCATAACTTCTCCTCCTCGACGTCATGCTCCAGCGTCGCGCCTAGTTCTGCGAAGGTTGAATGGAATTTCTCGTTCAGATCCATGGGACCGCTGAACAGCACAGCAATATTGCCGTCGCTGACTTTGGGGTGATAGCCCTTAGGCCCGTAGGATGGTGAAATCGTCTCCACAAAAACGCCGATAAAGGTGCTGATCAGCAAACCAAGCATGGTGATCTCAAACACCACCACAATTGAAGTCGGAATCGGAAAGAAAATCGGCATATCGGCTACCCGCAGCGGGTAAAGAAAGGGTGTGCCGAAAGCGAATAGCAAAGCGATGATGAACCCTGCTACGGCTCCGGCCAACCCGATGAGTCCGACACGCGTCCAACTCATGGGACGGTCAAGAATCCTTTCAGAATACGGTATGCCGGAAATGACCGAAATGTCGCGGTCTGGAATACCAAGCGAGCGAAGCCGGGTAATCGCCTCAGCGGCATGGTCGATTTGCTCTTCCTTGAAAAGCGCCATATGTACGACTTTTGAATACATGCTGCGCTCCTTCCTATTCCAGATCCGTAACGGTTGGGATTTCAGCCTTGCCGACCTTGCGCAAGGTATGCGCCACCTGGCCCTCCTGAACTTCCCAGACCGGCACCAGCGGAATCAGGCGGGACATAACCAGGTACAGGAAAGCGAACAGGCAGAAGGTGCCAAGCACGATGGCGAGCTCGATTGGCCGCGGCGTGTAAACACCCCAGTCAAATGGGGTGCGCTGGTGACCCAGCGTCAGCGGGATGATGGTGAACCGTTCCGCGTACATGCCAACGTTAATCAGCAGCGTGATGATGAACATCAGCCATGGGGTGCGGCGTATCTTGCGATTCCACAGGGTCAGCCAGGGGATGCCGATATTGCAGATCAGCATGGTGTACCATATCCAGGCAGCCGGACCGCTGGCATGAGCGGTCAGCAACTGGCGTACGGCAGCCTCTCCGCCATACCAGCCCAACAGATAATCATTGAAGAAGAAATAGCCCCAGGCGAAGGAGAAGACCAGCAGAAGCTTGCCTAATGCGTCAAAGTGCTCCGGGCGCAGGAAGTAATCCATATGCTTGAGGGTGGAGCGCAGGACGAACAGGATCGTCACCACCGCCGCCACGCCGGACAGAATGGCGCCGACGATGAAGTAGGGCCCAAAAATCGTCGAGTGCCAGCCGGCAACCTGACTTACGGCAAAATCCCAGGACACAATGGTATGCACCGAGAACATCACCGGGATAATGGCGAAAGCGAAAATTTGAATGGCCTTTTTCAGGCGGAACCATTCCGCTTCCGTACCGCGCCATCCCAGGGCCAATATTTTATAGGCCATGTGGCGAATTCCGGTGGTGCGGTCGCGCGCCATAGCCAGGTCTGGCACCAGCGGCAGGAACAGGTAAATCGTGCTGCTCAGCAAGTAGGTGGTGATCGCCAGCAGGTCCCACACAAGCGGCGAGCGGAAGTTGGGCCATAACCAGCGGGCATTGGGGTAGGGCACCATGAAGTAAAACACCCATACCCGGCCAAGGTGGATAAGCGGGTAAAGCGCGCCGGCTGCCAGGCCGAAGGTGGTCATCAGTTCGGCTGCACGGGTAAACGGCCGGCGGAACTCTGACTTGAACACCCGTAAAATGGCCGAAACGAATGTGCCAGCGTGGCTGATGCCGATCCAGAACACGAAGGTGACGATGAAAACGCCCCAGTAGATCGGCCGGTGCAGTCCGGTGACCCACATGCCGGTGCTGATCATGTAGCCCCAGGCGCCAAACAGCAGGACGACCACCCCGCCGCCCAGGCCGAAGAAAAACAACCAGAATTTTTTGGTGGTGGTGGTCATCATCTCCATGACCATGCGGTTCATTTCCTCGCGCGGGCGAGGATCGAACATGAGCTGCTCGGTCGGGTCTTCGTGCTCCTGCTCGGCGGTTTGTACTTTGCCAAAAATCTTTGCTTCAGCCGCCATTGCGTCCACCTCCCTTGAGATAGGTTACTTTGGGCTTGGTGCCAAGTTCATCCATCAGCTTGTATTGACGTTCGTTGGCTGCCATCTGGCTTACCCGGCTGTTGGGATCTGAAAGATTGCCGAAGACCAGTGCACCGGAAGGGCAGGCTGCTACGCAAGCCGGCGTCACATCGCCATCGGCCATTGGGCGGTTTTCATCCGCCGCGGTTTGCCGGCCAGCCACGATGCGCTGCACGCAGAAGGTGCATTTTTCCATTACGCCGCGGCGGCGGACGGTGACATCCGGATTGAGGTAGGAATTCATCGGTTCGGGGATGTCCGGGTCCTGCCAGTTGAATTGGCGGGCGTGGTAGGGGCAGTTGTTGGCACAGTAGCGGGTACCGATGCAGCGGTTGTACACCATCAGGTTGATTTGCTCTTCCTCGCTGTGTACCGAGGCAAAAGTCGGGCAAACCGGCTCGCAGGGAGCACTGCCGCATTGCTGGCACATCACCGGCTGGAAGGCAGGTGCTACTTCGGGATACTCGCCTTCCCACAAGCGTTTGTTGTAAATCCAATAGGTGCCGCGGCCGAACGCCACGTTGTCTTCACCGCCAAAGGGAACATTGTTTTCCATCGAACAGGCCACCACACAGGCGTTACAGCCGGTGCAGCGATCCTGGTCAACCACCAGACCCCACTTTGCAGCAATTTCCTTACTCACTTCAGCCATGGCTCGGTCTCCTTATGTCGTTGTGCGGTAACATTAATGTTCACCATAGACGCCTTCTCGATTTTCAACACGGGCCAGGGGGCGCCGTTGACCGATAAGTGTGATACTGGCGGTGACGTCGCTGTATGACAGGTCGCCCGCCTCGTTCACCGCGGCTGGCAACAAATCTGCCGGGTTGGCTCCGCGGCCTTCAGCCCAACGGCCAAGCGCGGTATGCCCCTGCCCGAAGGGGATGGCAATGGTATCCGGGCGGATGGCCGGGTAGCGGTAAACCGAAGCTTCGATCGCGCCATACGGCGTGGTAACTCGCACCACGTCGTCGTCATGAATGCCAAGCTCCTCGGCGGTCACCGGATTAATCTCCACCCAGGTATTCCAGGTGAGGGTGGTCATGGGATCCGGCATTTCCTGCAGCCAGGGTCGGTTGGCGCCAGCGCCGTCACCGAGCTGGGTCGGGAACACCACCAGATGGAAGGTTTTTCCTTCCTCCAAGGCCGGTGGACCGCTGAAATTACCAACTTCGAAAGACCCGTTTGACAGCTCGGTTTCCAAATTGGCTTGCGGCACCCACCAACCGCCATACTGCAGCCAGCGGCTCCAAAAAGTTTGAATTTCCTGGGCAGTATAAAACCCGCCGGAACTGATGAGCGGCACGAGCTTTTGTTGAACAAAATCGACTTCATCGGTGTATGGCAGGGGCTTGCCAGCCGCTGCGGCACCCGCAAGGAGCACATCCACAGTGGCGCGGGTATCGTAAAGTGGCGCTACGGCCGGCTGGATGGAAGACCAGATTTGCCGGTCCGCTCCAGCCAACATGCGCTGGTAGCCAAAGGATTCGAGCGGTGAATGATCCGGCAAAATGTAATCACTCAACATCGCAGTTTCATCCGGGAAGGTCGCAAAAGAGATCACCAGCGGTACTTTTGCCAATGCTTCGCTGAAACCGGTATGTTTGGGAAGTTCAAATACCGGGTTGGTGCCGTGAACAAACAGCACCTTTATTTGGCTGTTGTTCATGCGTGCGACCAGATCCATGATTTCGCTGAGGGCAGTGGGGGATTGCCCCGATGGCGTCAAGAACACGCCACCTGGTTGCCCCAGGTTACCCACCTGGCTGTTCAATTGCAAAATAGCCTGCGCAATCGCCAGGCCCTGGGGTTGACCAATTGCTCCGCCGCCGGGAATAGCCAGAGCGTGTTCGCTACTCGCGAACATACGCGCCAGTTCAACCAGGTGATTGGCATCCACGCCAGCCGCTTCGGCAACTGCGGCTGGATCAACCGACCCAGTCGGTGCCGACTCGCCCATTGCTTCTGCGATCAAGCGGGAAAGCGCAGATGCGACCAGGCCTTCACTGCCGGGTTTGATCGGAATCCACTCGTCGGCGTTGCCGGCGGTCATGGATTGGCGCGGCTCGAAGGACACTAGATAACCACGGCGCGTTGCACGACCTCGGCGCATGTCACCATAAGCAGCGGCATACGATACCGGCGACAACCAGGTTTCCAGGAAGCTGGCGCCAAAGGAAAATACGACTTCCGCATTGGCAATGTCGAAATATGGCAGAGCTTCCCCGCCGAAGGTGCGTTTAGCGGCTTCCAGCAATGTGGAGCGTCCTTCGAAGGAGCTCAGAGCAGAATATCGCAGCGCTCTCGACCCGCCAAGCGATTCGGCCAATTCATTGACCAGGTCGAATAAATGGTCAGGCGCAGTACCCATCAGGAATGCGATCTGGTCTCCTGAACCCGTGAGTGCATCGCTGATCAACGGAATGACTTGATCCCAGGTGGTGCGGGCTTGCTTGGCAGTGTCGCCGCGCGCCTGGAAGGTGGGACCAAGGACCCGATCTGGGTTATACAGTCCCTGTTGTGCAGTGATGCCGCGGGCGCACAGGCGTCCTTTATTGACCGGGTGCTGCGGGTTGCCTTCGATGGTGATGGCGCGGCCTTCTTTGGTGCGCACAATAATGCCGCAGCCGGCTGCGCATTCCCGGCAGGTGGAGGCATAGTAGGTATTCAGGCCAACCTGGTTGTATTCGGGCATTTCAGTGTACGGGCGGCGTACGATCAAGCGCGACACAGGTCCGCAGCCCGTTGCAACGGCTGAGACCGCGGCGCCCGCCCCGGCCAGTTTCAGGAAATCTCGGCGAGTGATTTTATCGCTCATACTGCTTCCTCTCTATGGATCAATAATGGCAGGTGGCGCAGTCGGATAGTTTGGTCCACTGCTCGGGCGCTGTATTTTTATGGCAACTCAAGCACCACCCCATGTTCATTCCTTTTTGCGGCTCCGCTGTGGTCATGGAAGGAACGTCGCCGTGGCAGTCTGTACATTGCACTCCGGCGCTCACATGTGGTTTATGGTTGAAACGGACAAAATCAGGTTGGATGGCTACTGGTACCCACGGGATGGCTTCATTGCGTTCCACAAATCCAGCCAGAATCGTCAAATCCGGAGATTGCTTCTGAACCTGTTGATGGCAGCCCCAGCATTTTTCAATCCCCGGCACACCAGCCGACGGCCCAAGTGCCGCACCGGGATGGCAGTACAAGCAGGTAGCGCCCATGCCAACATGCCGGTCATGCGGGAAGGCAATCGGTTGATCGGGCGGAAGCTGGGTCAGGAAGAGGGCGGCAACGATTCCGCCAACCACCATGATCACCAATAAAACTGCTGTAATTTGAACTCCGGGCTGCTTCCACAAGGGTTTCTTTGGCTTCATGCTCGTCTCCTTTAAGCTGTTCTACGATGTTATTTCCGACCCCGCAGGACCCAGACAACTAAAAAGATAATGCCGATCAGTACCAGGCCAAGGACAATGGCAAAACCCAGCCCGGTTGCCATGGCACCTAGAGCTGTAAGAATGCCGGTGAAGATATTGGAAGCAGGTCCACCCGGTTGTTCCCCGCTGCCTGGCGTTTGTTCGCCAATGGAGGGGGTGCCGCTGGATTCCAGCCCGGTGGGCAGGGTTTGGGCGTAAAGCAGCACGTCGCGGCCCTCCTCAACTGTCCAGCCCAAATTAATGCCGATGACCATTTCTGGAGCGCGGGCTGTGCCGAAGCGGGTGCGGTGCAGGAAACGCCATGGATCCTGCACTGCCAGCTTGCCAAGGTTGATCTCCTGCCCCTCATAACGGAATTGGATTTGACGACCGTCATCGCCGTGGCAGGAGGTGCATGCTTCGGTATACCGTTCCTGGCCGCGTTGCAGGTCGCCGCCAAGCACTTTCAGGCTGACCGGATCAATAAATTCATTGTCATCGATCAGGCCGTTTTGGATGAACAAACCAAGTGAGGCCACATCGGTGCTGCTGAGGTAAAGGCTGAAAATGTGGTTGGGGTCGACGGTGCCATCCATAATGGCCTGGAATTCAGCGAATTCCATTGCCCGTGATTCATAAATTCCCGGGAAGCCGGTGTAGTTTGGTCCGGCTCGGAACGCGCCGTCAACGCCTTTATAGTCCCACCCGTGACAGCTGACACAGCGCCAGGTATCCACACCGCTTTGCGTGTTGGTGCTCTGGCCAGACCAGATGGGATGCGTGCCGGTCAAAACGGGGGCAGGATCGACGATCTTCGTCCAATCATCGTACAGCTGTGCCCCGCGTACCATTTGTTCGACATCTTCCTGGTTCCAGGGCGCAGCCAGGCCTTTTTGTACCAAAAACCCCAGACCAACTACCACTATAAGGATGATAAGGAGACTTCCAGAGACTATCTTTTTCATTGCCGATCTCCTTGACCACATACACTATTATTGATCTATTAAGTACACTTACCCACCTTAGTTGACATTATACATTAAAGGGGTCTAAGATTCATATTAATTCAGGGTGATTTTAAAATAACCCGATAAAGTTAGTCGTCAATCTTGACAAAGCGGTTCTTTTTGCGATAATGAAAGCACTTACTGGTGCTTCCTCCACAACCCAGGTTATTGGTAGCATTTACGCGTCTGGCTCACCCGGAGCAACCGACCAATTATTCATTTGCGATTACCCGAAAATTGATTTGAAAGGAACAGGCTCATGGCAACGGTGAATAATTTGCTAATCCAAAAGGGGAACGAGGTCTGGACCGTCCAGCAGGGCAACAGCATAAAGGATACCTTGACGCTCATGGGGGAGAAAAATATCGGGGCTGTTCTGGTTTTGGATGGACCGAAAATTGTCGGGATATTTTCGGAGCGGGATTATGCCCGTCACGCAGCCCGGCTGGAATCGATGCTGCTGGACAAGCCAGTAGACGATTTCATGACCCATTCCGTTTATTACGTCAGCCCGCAGCAGACGGTTGACGAAGTAATGGCGCTCATGACCTCCAAGAAGATCCGCCACCTGCCGGTAATGGAAAATGAAGAATTGATCGGGTTAATCAGTATCGGCGATGTGGTAAAACAAATTATGTCGGACAAAGAGACCACCATACTGGGGCTCGAGAATTACATCCTCGGGCGCGATTACAGCGGCTAAAACCATCTCAGGCGAGGGACAAGGAAAGGATATCCTATGGCTACGGTAAAAGACCTGCTCAAAGCAAAATTTACCCAGGTATGGTATGTGACCCCCACCTCAACCGTCGCGGACGCCTTGAAATTATTGTCGGAGCAGCAAATCGGCGCGGTACTGGTGGTGGAGGCTGGAAAAATCGTTGGTATTTTCTCCGAACGCGATTTTGCCCGCAAAGCGCTTTCACCCGAAGTCAATCTGGGCACACCGGTGGGCGATCTGATGGTGCGCGGAGTCTATTATGTGACCCCTGACCAGTCCGTCGAATCGTGCATGGCGATGATGACCGCCAAACGTTTCCGCCACCTGCCTGTATTGGAAGACGGCAAACTGGTAGGCGTCATTTCAATCGGCGACGTGATTCGCCAAATCATGTATGAAAAAGATTCAACCATTCAGAGCCTGGAAGATTACATCTGGGTTCATATGATATAGTTTGTGGGGTCGGCATCCCAAATTACGGATCACCACCCCATGAGCGATTCACAAGAAAATATTCTAATCGAAGTCACAACCCCAATTTATGGGGGAGAATGTATGGGCCGCCTGCCGGATGGTCGGGCGGTCTTTGTTCCGTATACACTGCCCGGCGAGCAGGTGCGGGTGCACTTGACAGAGCAGCACCGCGGTTTTGCCCGCGCCCGCCTGGTGGAGGTGGTACGCCCTTCCCCGCAGCGGATTACCCCGCGCTGCATCCATTACGGCGTGTGCGGCGGCTGCCATTTTCAGCACACCGATTATGCCAATCAGCTTAAGCTGAAGCAAGCCGTGGTTCGCGACCAATTCGAACGTATTGGCGGCATCGCCAATCCGGTGGTGGATGAGGTGGTGCCTTCGCCGGCTGCCTGGAATTACCGCAATACGCTGCAATTCCACCTCACTCCCGGGGGCAAACTGGGCTACCAGGGATGGGGAACGCACACGGTGGTGCCCATCACCGAATGCCACCTGCCGGAAGCAACCCTTAACGAAATTTGGCCGCAGATCGACCTGGAGCCGCTGCCGGCGGTCGAACGGGTGGAACTGCGGCTTGGTGCACAGGAAGAAGTTCTGCTGGCGCTGGAGAGCCGTGATATTTCCGCTCCTGAATTTAGTGTGGACATTCCGCTTTCAGCGGTGCATCTCAGCCCGGCCGGCAAGCTGATTCTGGCAGGCGAAGATTACCTGTTGATGGAAGTGCGCGGTCGAGTGTTCAAAGTTTCAGCCGAGTCATTCTTCCAGGTCAATACCGCCCAGGCTGAGGCCATGGTGGCGCAAATTTTGGATTTGCTGCCGCTGGATCAGACCATGACTGTGTTGGACGTTTATTGCGGGGTGGGTTTGTTCTCGGCTTTCATCGCGCCGCGGGTCAAGAAGTGCATCGGGGTGGAACTTTCCGAATCCGCCTGCGAGGATTACGCCGTCAACCTGGACGAATTTGACAATGTTGAGTTGTACGTCGGTGCGGCTGAACAAATTTTGCCATCGCTCAAGCTAAAGCCAGATGTCGTGATCGTCGATCCGCCGCGGGCGGGTATCGAACGTCAGGCATTGGACGCGCTGATTGAGTTGCTGCCAAATACCATTGTGTATGTCTCCTGCGATCCGGCTACCCTGGCACGGGACATCAAACGCCTGACCGCTGCCGGATACCGGTTGGAGCGTGTCACCCCGTTTGATCTCTTTCCGCAGACCTTCCACGTGGAGACCATTGCCCTGCTTACCCGTCAGCCTGAAAATCTTACGGGGAATTAAGGACTTGCCAATGGGAATGTTGAAGAACCTCATCCTGGGGGTCGCATTTCTGCTCGAGCTGGCCATGCTGGTGATCTATGGGTACTTTGGTTACCGGCTACTGCCGGCCGGAACGCCGGCGGTGTTCAACATCGGCCTGGCGATTCTGCTTCCTGTCGTTTTGGCGGTTTTCTGGGGATTCCGGCTGGCACCCAAGGCGGTTAAGCGGTTCAAGATGCCCGGGCTGCTGATCGCGAAAGTCGTGATCTTTGGCGCGGGCGCGGTCATGTTGTGGCGGCTGGGAAATACTTCTTTGGCAGTTGTCGCGGCAGTTGTGAGTGCCGTGCATTTGGGGTTATCGGTCATCTGGAAGCAGATGTAAGGAAAAAAAACAGGGGGATAATTACAGTTGTCTTATTGATCATGTGGGGAGGAATCAGATGCTCGAAATACCAGAAGCTCAGGTAATTGCCGGTCAGATGCAACAGACGATAACCGGCAAGATCGTACAATCCGTTGAGACCAACCACTCGCCGCATAAGTTTGCTTTTTTTCACGGCGATCCGGCGGCTTACAATGGAATGCTGGCAGGAAAACGGGTGGATACGACAGCCGCATGGGCAGGTCAGATTGAATTATCGGCAGAAAATTTTAAGATGGTGTTCAGCGACGGGGTAAATTG
>DATBWK010000117.1:0-6625 GCA_036514835.1 Bellilinea sp. | reverse complement strand
CCGGTCGATCACTCGGCTGTTGCCGGGTATCGAGTATATCGCTCCAGTGATGGACGGATGTTTTCGCCGGTAGGCAGCAGTTTCATCCCGGGGTTCGTGGATTTAACCGGGGTGTTTGGGCAGTCCTACATCTACCGGGTGGTTGCTTATGCCAATGATGGATTTGAATCAGAGATGAGTGATCCTCTCGAAGCGATCGTTGGTATGACCTACCCGGTATTTCTGCCGGTTGTCCAGCGCTAGAGCGATTTTACGCGAAGGGTACCAGGATTATTCATATCAGCTGGTGTTGCTGGTGCCCTTCATTTTCTTCTGCGCTTTTTATCGTTGCACACCTTGCATCTTCAGTACTTTTTCACCATGACGAGCAGCGCTTCCGTGAAGTTGAGGAGGCGTCCGACGGCATTAAAAATAGACCAGATGCGGTGAAAGTACGGGGGCATATCAGCGGGATGCATAACCTGAAAGCCGAACTTCTCATAATATGTCTGCAGGGAAGCTCGGCAGGTCAGGTAAAGCGGTGAGGGATTCTCAGCCAACAATTGCTCGACGATCGAACGTCCGATTCCCTGACGCTGCCTTTCTGGCACAACCGCCAGCGACGCTAACTCGCGCGTGCCATCCGCATGCGGTTTTACCTGGCCGCAGCCAATGACCCGGCCCGTTTCATCCACCGCCACCAGGAAGCGGCGCCAGTCTAGCGCCATGGGATTAATTCTCGCCCGCCGGATCAAAGCATGGATGGCTCTGGCATCGTGCTCGGTGGCGCGACGGATGGTGGACATTTACATCAACGCAGCGGAGATGATCAGGTTGTCGCTTTTGACTGGGTCGTACGGGCTGCCGTCCATGGAGCCGAAGGTGCGCACCGCGCCAAACCCAGCTTCAGACATCTCAGCCAATAACTCGCTCTGCAGCAATGGGTGGAGCTGGGCGCTGGTCACGGACTGCTGCCACTTGTCCTCAATTTGCTGCAGCGTGACAATATTGAAGTTGATCAACCCGTCCGGCAGAAAGTCGTAGAAGCGAAGAAAGACCCACTCGCCGACACTGTCCCAGTGAGATTGCGGTTCCATGAAGCGCTCACGGGAAACCAGTACCTTATCGAAATTCCGGTTTTGGATGATGAGCAGCCCGCCAGGCCGTAAACAAGTTGCGAAATCTTTCAGGGCGGTGAGGCGTTCAGCCGCTGTCAGGGCATGCGGCAGGGAATTTCCCAGGCACATAACGGCATCCTGGCTGGCCGCGCCGAAGGCCGCAGCAAGTTGACCAAAGCCAAGCGCCTCGAAACGAATATCCATCTTTGCATTTTGAGCATTCATGCGCGCCTGGTCAATCATCCCGGCAGAGAGATCAGAGCCGCTGGCGGCATAACCGCTGCGCGCCAGTTCGATGGCATGCATGCCCGTGCCGCAGGCTGCATCGAGGATGCGAATGGGCTGGTGAGAGGATTTCAATGGGTCGAGCAGCCGCTCGATGAGCGGCATTTCAAAGGTTAGGCGGCTCTGCCAATTGACGAAACGGTCATAATTTGAACTGAATTGATCGTACAAACTGTGCCTCCTGCAGCCGGTAGGGATAAGCTGCCAATCTTATTTACTTTGGTTAATGGAAACATTTTACCGTGGAAAAATAAAGGGAACGACGCCATCGTCGTTCCCTACGAAATTGGCTGGAATGGCTGAGGTTTTACCTGGAAATCAACGGCAGGAAGATGTCAAAGGACTGAGGGGCTTCAACGACCGCCGTTGCGGTAAATGAGGCCAGGGTAACGTCCGGATCCGGGGATAAATCGGATAACGAAATTACCACATCATACGTTCTGGCGGTATTAAACGTTATACGGAAAAGCGAAGTGGCGGTATAACCGGATGGCATCGGAAAGCCAGTGACAGGGCCGTAAGCGCCCACCAGGTCAGAACCATCCGCAGTCAGCGGCAGCGTGTACCAGGTGTCATTGAAGGTCTCGAAATACTCCAGGCTGGCGATATCATCCGAAAGTGCGCTTAAAATGCGGAAATGGGCTAGCACATTGGTATATTCTGTTCCGCCGGTGTTGTCCAGCGTCACATGAAATTCCCGGGACACACCCACCGTGTACGGACCAGCCAGGTCAGTCGAGGTAATAAACGGCGGCAAGACGCTGATTTCATGGCAGACCACGGCATTGTCAACCGTAACGCATACCTGGTCCGTGCCAGGTTGGGCAGGGGCGCGATAGGTAGAAACGGTATCGCCATCTGCAAAAACCGTGCTGGTAGGTGTAAATGTGCCCAGATTGGCCGAGAAATTTGCGGTAGTGCTGACCGGACCCGTATTGGGTGCTGAGGTGTTTTCCGCATTGGAGTTTATATCAAGGCTGGCGGTCATGATACTATTCGTGCCACTTGGCACCGACAATGGGTCCATTGTGGCGGTTAAAGTCAGCCAGGGATCAGCGAAAGCTGGATCTATATTATTGATCAGAGTATCACAACCCGGTGCTCCCGGTCCTTCATTGCAGCCCCACCAGTTGTTGATAGCTAAAATGTCCAGCCCGGTGTCGTTTTGGAATCCAACGCCATTTCCGGCAATGCGGTTGTGGTGGAAGTCATCCAGTTTCGATTGGCCTACCGGTCCAACTGCGAATACACCATTATTGTTCCCGCTGATGTTATTGTTTACCACGCGGCTGTTTTCCAATGATCCCATTCCGCAATCGGTGATTGTAGGATCAGGAGGAAGGTTGTCTGGCCCACACTGATAGAAAGCCAGTCCGACATCAAATCCATCATTAAGGGCGCCAATTTGGTTCCTGAGGACATCAACCGTCAAATAGTTCTCGCCGACGGCAGCATCGATCTCAATGCCAAAGGTTTTGGTGTTGGGCAATGCGCCAGTATAAATAACTGTGTTGTCATTCACCAAAACGTATAGCGGACCTCCGTTTAATTGGGCGTTTAGTGAATTGAGGATCGCCGGGGGATCAACCGGGGACAGGATGTCCTTTGATCGGTCCGTCACCAGGATCCCGTAAACATTCTGGCCAGGATTGGCAAGTGTGCCTGGTTTGAAAACTTCGATTATATTTCCTGATATTTCCCTGTAATTTCCAACATCTTCCGTGTCATTCAAATAGACAATCCCTGCTTGCGCCCCTGTGATGATATTATCCAGGGTGTCCACTGGGGTCGAGATTGTAAGAATGCTTACAGCTACGTATGGGGGTTTGCCATTATTGTTATGAGCTATTTTTGATATATTGTTGCCCTGTATGATCCCGCCTCCACTCGGGACTGCAATCTGAATACCATTTTGGGCGACTGTAGAGTTATATAGACCAGATTCACCCACCATCCCATCGATAGTATTTGCTGAAACAGTGAACTCGGTCCGATTACCAGAATTATTTGAAGTAGTAACTGTTATTCCGTTCTTATTAAAGTCATATATCAGGTTATTATGGATGTCAACATTGCGTACCAAAGTATCGGTATTGTATACATAAATACCCACGCCTTCATTCGCGCCATTTGGGTCGCATTGTGGATCCAGGTCCGTATCAAAGCAAATGTTCTTGATTATATTGTCCTGAATAATACCACCGGCATTTCGCAAAGCAATGCCCATCAAACGGATGTGAGTAGCAGCAGTAGCTAGTCCATCGATGGTAAAGCCCTGGATTGTCGGGCTTTTACCTCCGTTTACACATATGATCGGGCTGTTGGTAAGCTGTGGAGAAGTACAATCCTGGTCCATCAATGTAGGCGCCTGGATAATAGTGGTCAATTTGTTCTCGCCTGTGAGGGTGATGGATTGAGCTATGTGAATCTGCTCCATATAGGTGCCAGCATAAACCTGAACCGTATCTCCATCAACTGCTACTGCAACCCCTTCTGTAATTGTGGCAAAGGAGTCAGTGCCGAAACTGGTTGCGGGTCCAGCTCCATCCGGATCGGTACCAGCCTCCAACCCCTCCCAATCATGATCTACATATATAGGACTTACTGCCTCGACACTGCGGACCCCGCCAAAAAACAAGGGGATGAGAAGCGCCACGATCAACCCTGCCGTCAGAAAACGTTTTAGTTCCATTGTTCTGCCAGTACGCATGATCTCCTCCTGCGATTCTCCCCGGGTAGATTCCCGCCCAGGGGATTGTCATTATGGTTACTCGAAAGGTCGATGGAACGAGTTCAACAACCTGTAAGAGTCCACCCGTTCAAGTTAAGTGTAATTAAATAAAAATTTTAGTCAATCACTTTAGTAATAATTTTGGATGATTTTTGTGGATTCTAAATAAATTTTAAGAATATTTAATTATATCTGAATTGTACTCCGAATAAAAAACAGCCGGGGTGTTTTCCAGAGTTATATCCCCGGCTGTTTCATTCCACGACCTGAAATCAATTACAAAGCGATATACCGCTCGACCCGCTTGCCGATGATCGCCAGGCTGCCGCGCCAGAAATCCGGTTGGCGTATATCAATGCCAAAGCGCGCCGCCAGCTCGGCAGCATCCCCCATGCCAGTGGATGCCAGCAGGGCTTTGTATTCGGGGACAAAGTCCGCACCGCGCTTCTGGTAAATGGCGTACAGCCCGGTGCCGAACAACAGCCCGAAGGCGTAGGGGAAATTGTAAAAAGACAGACCGCTGCTGTAGTAATGCGGTTTCCAGGTCCACATCCATTTTTGCAGGTACCGCTGATCCAGGCCGTCGCCGTAGGCTTCTTTCTGCGCCGATTCCATGATTTCGCAGAATTCGTCAGCGGATAGTTCGGCTTGCTCACGGCGCTTGAAGATTTCGGATTCGAACAAGAAGCGCGAATAAATATCGACGATCACCTGCGAATCGCCAGTCAAAGCGGATTCGAGGATCGCCCACACTTCGTCGGGGTCTGTGGCCTGGGCCAATACTTCTTCGACCACGATCGTTTCACACATGATGGAGGCTGTTTCAGCCAACGCCATGGGAGTTGTGCGCTGCAATTCGGTGCGTCCGGCGCTGTACATGCAATCGTTGTGGAATGCATGTCCGAGTTCGTGTGCAAGGGTGCTGACCACATCCATCGAGCCGTCAAAGCTCATTAATACGCGCGATTCTTTGACGCCCGGAACCGACATACAAAAGGCGCCGCCGCGTTTGCCGCTGCGCTGTTCCGCATCGATCCAGCCGCCATCAAACGCTTTGCGGGCAAAATTAGATAAATCTGGCGAGAATTTGCCAAAGTTTTCCACCACAAAGTCACGCGCCTGATCATAGGTGTAAGAACGGGTGGTTTTTCCACCTGGCGCGAATAAATCCCACCAGGGCAGTTTATCCTTGCCCAACTTTTTGGCTTTGGACTGGAAGTAGCGCCCAAACATGGGCAGCGATTCCTTCATAGCGGTCAGCATGGCATCCAGCGTCTGACGGTCAATACGGTTGATATCCAGGGCAGAATGCAGCGCGTCGGTGCGTCCGCGGTGCTGATTGAGGGTCACCGCCATGCCCTTGACGCCGTTCAAAGCGGCAGCCAAAGGCTCTTTCACGGAGTCCCAGGCAGCGTTCTCGGCTTCATAGGCGCGGCGGCGCACGACCTCGTCGGGGTGCGAGCGCAAATTGATCAATGCCGGCATGGGCAGCTTTTGAACTTTTCCATCCAACTCAAAATCTACCGTCAGTTGTGAGGTCACTGTGCCCTGCAGCTTTTGCCAGGCGTTGGCGCCGCTCAGATTCAGCTCAGCAGCCAGAGCTTCCTCCGGCTGGCTCATCAGATAGCGGCTTTGCTCGGCAACTTCCTTCAGCCAGAAAGCATGCTCATGAGCCGGTCCAGGCGCCGCGGTAATCTTTGGCAGCAACGGGGCAATTTTGCCAACCCAGGCACGCAAGCGGGTCTCAAGTTTGTCTGAACGAACCGATTCGCGCTCGAACTCCGACTGCTTGCGCATGGCGTCTTTATTGAACGAGTCGGTGGAGACAAAAGAATGAATAAAAGCGCCCAGGGTGTTTTCGAGCAGCAGCAGTTTTTGAATTTCGGTCAGCAGGTGATTAATTCGGTCGGCGACCAGTTCAGCATCGCTTTTATCATCAAGCGATTCGAGAGAGGTCAAAAGGGCTTCCATTTCGGTCAACATGGATTCGCGCTGATTTGTGCCTGCGAGAAATTCCGGCGAGTCCAGTCCCGGATAAACATTGGAGAGATCCCAGCGTGGAGGCGTGGTTTCGGGCATGAAGGCGGTCCTTTCAGGAGAAGAGCGGATGTGTCAGATGGTATTTTACGCGATACCCCGTGCCTAAACAATGAAATATCCCAACTTACCTCCCCCAAAATCAATTCCTAATGGATTTTGGGGGAGTGTAAGATTTGTCTGGCTATGCAGCTAAACTGATTCTTATGACAGGAGGTAACCTCTCGTGCTTACTTCGCAGCCTTCGGAGAGGGCTCCATTGGTGCTTCTTCGTCAGGGGCTGAGATGGTCTTGAAATGCACACTGACCTCGGCTTTGTCATCATCCCCCGCCACCATAAGCTTAAGAGTATGGTCACCGGCAGGCGGCGCAGCGACAAAGTCATCCAGATTTGTGCTAGCCTCTCGGCGGTCCAACTGCCAGCGTACTTCCTTAACTTCTATTTCTTCGCCAGTTACATCAGAGACCATGCCCA
>DATBWK010000116.1:0-6665 GCA_036514835.1 Bellilinea sp. | reverse complement strand
ATGAATTCCCTGCGGATCCAATTCTTCATGCAGGATGCGCAGTTCATCGGCGGTAGGCGGCTCGGTGATGCGAATGGTACCGCGGGATCGCAAGGCCCAGCCGGTGTTTTCGCGCGCCTGATCGACTGTGATTCCCGGGTGTAAGGCAGTCAAGACCAGCTCGCCGCTTTCATCGGGTTCCAGAATGCCCAGATTGGTCACCACTGCCTGCGGACCGCCGCCGCGTACGCCGGAAGCCTCGCGCTCAGCCCGCCCGGTCAAAAATCCGGCCGAAGTGCGAAAATCCACTTTTTCCGGGAAACGGCGCTTTTGGTGCGGCGTAATAATATAGCAGCGGTTAGCCCAGGCAGCAATTTCCATGGAGCCGCCGGAACCGGGCAGGCGGGTCCTGGGGTGGTCGTAATCGCCAATTACGGTGGCATTAATATTACCGAATTTATCGATCTGCGCGCCGCCCAGAAAGCCGACATCCACGTTGCCGCGCTGCAGGTAAAGGCTGAAAATGTCGTACATGCTGCACACGGCATTGGCGCCAGAGACCAACGTCGGGTCGCCGATGGACAGCGGTAGACGCGCCGGGCGGGCGCCGATCACACCGGCTTCATAAATCATCACCAGTCCGGGGGCGTGGGTGCGCCGCGCCAGGTTACAGGCTAAATTCGGCAATCCGACCCCGACAAACACTGTGTCGCCGTCGCGCAGCAGCCGGGCGGCATTGACCGTCATCAATTCCGAGGCAGTGAAGGTCATCTTAGTAGGCTCCATAGTTCACCGGTGTGCTCATTAGCGGCGCGACTTTCAGCCGTTCGCGGGTTTCGGCCCCAAGCTTTTCCACGTATTCCGCGCGGTCTTTTACCCCATATACCCATTCGTCCAGCCAGGCTTTGACCGCCTCGCGCGACTCGGTCACTTTGTCCCAATCCAGGTAGAAAGCGTTGTCGCGGTCGTAGTAACCCTGGGTGTAAGAAGGGTGAGCACAGTACGGCACGTGGCAGACCGCATCCACAATAAATTCGGGGATCACGGTGCGGTTGGGGTCGGAGCGGATAATTTCCTCATCCACGATCTCTTCGGCTGTCAAAATGACGCGTTTGGCAGCAAAAGCAGCTTCTTTTTGCTCGCCAATGATGCCCCAGATGTGTGCGTTACCGGCAGCATCGGCGCGTTGAACGTGAACAATGGCTACATCCGGGTTGAGCGCCGGTACGGTGACCACTTCCTGCCCGGAGTATGGGTCGATCACACGGCGGTAGAGCGGGTTGCTGCGTTCCAGATCGCCGGCGGCAGTAGGCTTCATTGGGAAGAAGGGCAGTCCGCTGGCGCCTGCCTGCAGGCGGGAGATCATGCCGTAATGCGAATATTCCTCCCATTCCAGCCGCCCGGCTTCCAGCTCCTCGCGGATAATGCGCAGCGAGCCCACGCCGGGGTTGCCGATGTAGGAGAAGATCAGTTTTTTGGCGCAGCCGGCTGCCACCATCTGATCGTAGATCAGGTCTGGAGTAGCCCGCGCCAGCGTCAGGTCCTTGCGGCCCTGGCGGATGATCTCATGCCCGGCTGCGAAAGGGATCAGGTGGGTGAACCCGGCTGCATAAACGATATCGCCATCCTGCACATACTGGCTGACGGCTTCAGTGAGGGTACAAAGTTTGGTCATAGCGGTTTAATTTTTTCTAGAAAAAATTGAGTGTGAATTGGATTTTGAAGATATACAACAATTATCACTCTTGCTCTTCTTCTTCCTCTTCCCAGCGCGGGCGAGATGGCTTGCGTCTGCCTTTTTTCAACAAGCGAAAGCGTCCACTGGGTTCGGACGGTGGTTTAGGGAAGCGGAAGTAGAGAAAGGCCCCCAGGCCAAAGGCTAAAAGTCCCCAAAAAAGCATCCCGGCGCTTTTTTCAACGCCCGCTTTGGCGGCGAAGAAAAATAGCATCAGGATAACTGCCCCCACCATCATGAAGAATGTACCAACTTTAAAGAGTTGCATGTTTAGGGTAGGATTGGGCAGCTGCAAGGCTGCCCAATCATCATCAATAAAGGATCAGGATCGGCGCACCAGGGTTTGAATCTGCTCGTGCATGTAGAGTTGAACGTAATGCGGGCCGCCCGAGTTCTTGCCGCTCGAGCCAGAGCCCTTCCAGCCGCCGAAGGGTTGGAAACCGGGCCAGGCGCCGGTGGTGGCACCTTGCGGACGGTTGGCGTAGGTAACTCCCGCCTGGATGTTCTCGTAGAACCAGCTGGTTTCTTCTGGAGCGCCGTAGAAGCCGGCTGTCAGGCCGTACTCGACGTCATTGGCACGCCGCATGGCTTCGTCCAGTGATTTGACGCTGGCAATGGTGGTGATGGGCACGAACATTTCCTGCTGCCACAGTTTGTGCTCCTCCGGCAGGTCCACCGCGATGGTCGGCGTGCAGAAGAAGCCCTGGCTGTACTTGCCGTCCAGCAATACTTTTCCGCCAGTCAGGATGGTGCTGTTTTGGTGCAGATCCTCGGAGAAACCCTGGTAGTCGCGGTACGAGCCCTTGTTGACTACCGGACCCAGGTACACCTGGCGCTCGGTGGGGTCGCCAATGACCAGTTTATTGGTCAACGCCACGATCCGCTCGACCAACTGGT
Organism: Bellilinea sp.; assembly: GCA_036514835.1. Lineage (GTDB taxonomy): Bacteria > Chloroflexota > Anaerolineae > Anaerolineales > Anaerolineaceae > Bellilinea. The sequence goes on along the minus strand of DATBWK010000116.1, from coordinate 4,054 downwards.
CATAGACCGGCTCCTCAATAAATACACGAGAGCAGGCCGAGCATTTTTGGCCTTGCAAGCCAAAAGCCGAGCGCACGATGCCAGTGGCGGCATCGTCCAGATTGGCGTGGCGGCTGACAATAGCCGGGTTCTTGCCGCCAAGTTCGAGAATGGTAGGCCGCACCCAGCGCCCGCCGCCGAAGTCACGGTGGATCTTCATGCCGACGTCAAACGAGCCGGTGAAGGTGATGCCGTTCACCTGCGGGTTTTCAATAATCGCCTGGCCGAGTGTGCTGCCCGGTCCGGTGACAAAGTTATACACGCCGTCGGGGATGCCGGCGTCGCGCAGGCATTCAGCGATCAGACGCGAGGTCCAGGGGGTATCGGTGGCGGGTTTGAAAACCACCGTGTTACCAGCCACCAATGCGGCGCCCAAGGGTCCGCCGGTCAGCGCCGCCGGGAAGTTGAACGGGCTGATGACCACCCATACGCCGTAAGGCTTGAGGAGCGAAACATTTCTCGATTCAAAACCGGTGAGGGGGTCGCGTCCCAATTCAATGGCGAAGCCGTCGTTGGCTTCCATGCGCGAGCAGGAATAGCGCAGCAGATCGGCGGTCTCGGCTACATCGCCCAGCGCTTCCATACGGTTCTTGCCAACTTCCAGGGAAACTGCCACGCCCATTTCATAAATACGTTTATCCATCAAGTCGGCAGCTCTGCGCACCAACGCCACACGTTCCTGCCATTTCATCCTGCTCCACATCGGGAAGGCTTTGCGGGCTGCATTCAAGGCATCTTCAGCATGTTTAACCCCGCCTTTTTGGAAAACGCCTAACAGTTGATCGGTATTGGCCGGGTTGCGGTCTTCAAATTTTTCATCCGCGAAAACATCTTTACCGTTAATAATCATGGCGTGTTCTTGACCCAGGTTGCCGCGCAACTTTTCCAGCGCAGCCTCAAAGCTGGCATGCAGCTCCTCGGGCGGGTTGAACATGGTGGCATAAGTAAGCTTAAACGTGCTGTCTGCAGTCATACTTAATGAACCCTCCTGTATTCTTTTGACAAGCATCGCAGGGATGGCCTGAACGCTCAGGCATCAGCAAGTATAGCCCAGGACGGGTTTGCCGTCAAAGCGGGGGGTGGATAATGGAACTCTTCACAAACATGGCCGTGGCTCACGAGGAAAACAACCCCGCTGTCATCGCGAGACTTCGCAGAGGTCGAAGCAATCTGCGGTTTACTACTAGAGAATCCAATAATGAAAAAGGGAACCTATTTACCGAGGAGATCGCCGCGCTCCCTACCTCCACTCGTTTAGGCATAAATAATTATGGGGTTTGCGCTGGCCTGCGCAAACCCCATAATGAAACCAGACAGCGGGCGGGTACGCCTTACGGCACTACTGCCTCAATACTTACGGACAGGTTGCACAATGTCGTGTTATCGGTCAACAACTTCCAGGTAGCGCTGTATTTGCCAGCGGTGGCGGGCACTGCCATATCCACCACCAGAGTCAATTCCTTGTTCGGTTCAATTAAAGTTTGAATGTCAAAAATGTCGCCAAGTTTCTGCATCTTTTGACCGCTGTCATATCGCAAATCCAGCGTACCCACTTCCCAATTCTTGATGCCGGTGTTCTTGACCACCCAAACGGCATCGAATTCGTCATTGATGTTGTACTTCTGGCCGGCTGCCGGCGCCGAACTCACCAGGCTGCAATTGAAATTGGCCGGCGTTGACGTAAAGGTCGGTGCCAGGGTGAAGGGAACGCGGGTGTTGGTGGCGGTTGCCATCGGGGTGCTGGTAGAAAGCGGGGTGGAAGTGACCGCCAGGGTGGGGGTTAAAGTCACAGTGGGGGTGTTGGTAGGCTGCGCCAGTGCCGTGCTGGTCAACTGGGCGGCAATCGTCAGCACAGCCTGAGTTGAGGCAGCGTCAACCGTGGCTTTAATTACGTTTGGATCAACGGTGGCCGGTGTTTGCGGCCCGAAAGCATTACAGGCTGTGAGGACCAGCATCAGGATCAACAAGGTGGAAATACTGACAATTCTTGAAATTTGCATCATGCTCTTTCTCCTTTTTGTTGGGACGTGCTTCATTACAGATTGCTGTTCTATTGGGACGGTGAAAACAAGTTACGGGTTCCCGCTTCGATACGGTCAGATTCTTTAATATTAAACCATTAAGAGGTAATGAGTAGAAAGGCTAAATTATCCCGGCAGGTCGTTGATATTAATAGCGCGGCGGGCATCTGCGTTGAGGCTGCCCGCCAGGTGATCTGCCAGCGCGATGAAGTCCGCCAGCCGCCAAATAGACCCGCTCTGCAGCGGCCATTCACCGCGCAGCATTTTTTTCCAGGGGTCCGGAATGGCTTCCAATCCATAGGCAGCTCCTGCCAGGGCACCCACTACCGCTCCGGCGGTATCGGCGTCAGCGCCCAGGTTAATCACCTGAATCAGCGCCTCTTCGAACGAATCGGTATTGAGCAGACCCCACAATGCACTCTCGATGGTGTGACGGACCCAACCGGTATTGCGCAGCTCGTCACGTTTACGGCGCGGCGCTAATTTGATGGCCTGGCGCAATCCCTCGGGCATAGACACGGCAGTAAGTGAATGGTGATAAGCTGCCATCGGCTCGGCGCCGTTCACCATTTGCGCGATCATGGTGTTAATGAAGGCGCAACCAGCGATGCAATCCTCGTGGGCGTGTGTGACCTGGCTGCTCAGGCGCGACCAGGCGTCCAGTAATTTCCCATCATGCCAGCACATCAAGGCCACAGGCCAGCTGCGCATCACCGAGCCATTGCCGGCGCTATCGGGATAGCGATGCTGCACTTCGAAGGCAGCTTTTTCCCAGGATTCGCCTTTTTCGATCACCTCCAGCACGTTGGTGGTGTGAATGCCAACGTCTGGCGGACGGCGCTTGTACCAGTCAAGAAACCGCTGGCTGACGTCCCGCGGATCCATCTGGCGTTGCTCCAAAAGACTTTCAGCCAGAGCCAGGGCCATTTCAGTATCATCCGTAAAACTGCCCGCCGGTAAGCGCCCGGCGTGCATCTCGCGGATTAAACTTTCAGGCGGCGAAGCCAGTTCAAATTCGAGCGGCATCCCAAGGGCATCGCCCACGGCTGCACCAACGGCGACGCCGCGTAAACGATGGGTGGTTTGCAGGGTCATTGCGCATTTCCTCCAGGAGTCATTCGCAATTTTACCTCATTCCGTCACGCTTCTGCGCAACCTCCGCCAGCACCTGCTGATAGAACGCAGCGATTTTTGGTCGGACGTGCGAGACTTCAGCACGCTCGCGGATCATGTCAAGGTTGATCTGGTTGGCTTTTTCACGCATGGCAGTGTCCTGCAGCGCCTGGAGGATGGCACCTGCCAGCTGTGATGGCGAGCCTGGTTCGACCAGCAGCCCATTGACACCGGGGTCGATCCATTCACGCAGGCTTTCAATGTCCCCGGCAACCGGAAAGCTGCCGCACGACATGGCTTCCAACAGGGTATTTGGCGTGCCATCGTGATTGGTGATTGAGGTTGAGACCGGGCAGCGAGTGAAAAGATCCCACAATTGACCCTGTGACAGGTTGGGCAGCAGCACCACGCGTTCATCCGCCTGGATGGCGGACGCCCAGTGCTCTGCTTCGGTTTCACCAGCCATGGCCGGGCACAGGAAGGTAGTTTTTGGGTGTTGTGACAGCACCAATGGAATAGCCTGGAAGAAGGTATCGGTGCGAGTGTAGGCGCGCACCCCGCGCGGGTTAATCACCAGGTCGTGGTCTTTTGGAATGCGGGCTTCCAGTTCCGGCGGCAGAGCAGCTCGCACCCGTTGGACACGTTCCAGATCGATACCGCCGTTGCTTGGCACCACCAGCCCGGGACGATCCGCCGTGAATCCCCAATCGTATGCCAGGCGCAGGTCGCGCTGGGCGTCGGTGTGCAGTCCGTCGGCGCGCTGCAGGGTCTGGCGAGTGAACTGCCCCATAGTCCGCGAACGGGGAGCATGGAGTGTCAGGTCATTGCCCCAGATGGAGATCGCCAGCGGCACGGCTGACGGCGTGTGACTGGCGAGCATG
>DATBWK010000115.1:0-2532 GCA_036514835.1 Bellilinea sp. | reverse complement strand
TCGGCCCCAAATGCCAGATGGCCAAAAGAGGCGCTGTTCAGGTACCACTCCAGCACCTGCGCCCGGCCGTATTGGTCTATAACCCGGTTGGCCAGCAGCTGCAATCGCAGCCGGTAAAATGATTCGGTGAGATCCCCGGGCAGCAGCAAATCCCGCGTCAGCCGCTCGGCGATGGTCAACGGATGTTCCGCAGACCAATTCGGCCAGTTGAACGCCGTCTTATTCCAAAAATCTGGCTCAAGGATCAACACCGCAGCCTGTGGCAGCGCCGGGCTGATGGCATCCGGCAGCGCGGCATTCAATGGCAACATGCGCCGCGGAATGCCGGGGTTTTCCAGTACTGCCACCAGGTGCTCGCCGCTGCGGTCATATATGCGGGTGGGCTGCAGCAAACTGCCATTTTGCGGGTCGAGCATGGCAGGTACTGCGGTTACTTCCGGCAGACTTGAGGTCACAGATGCATAGGCAATACCCAACCCCACCACCCCGAGCAATACCAGCGTAACCACAAGCAGCCCAGCGCCCCATAACCCCCAGATGAGGCCGTTTCTACCACGCGAACGACGCCCGGCTAACCGACGGCGGCGGCGCTGTACCAGCTGGGTTTGTTGATATGAATGCAAACGAGATGCTCCGGTCAGGGAAGGGTAAATCCGACGCGGCGAATTCACAAAATCCGCGCGATACACTCTCTATTCTAACCGGAGTTCGTTTAACGTTATGGTGTAGGCGTTACCTGACTCGCATCCGGCAGCTGCGTTGGCGGGACCAGGGCTGCCAGGTGCTGCCGCGCAAATTCGAAGCGGGCTGCCGGGGCGGCATTCTCGGGTAGGGAGAGGAACAACTGCCAGTCTGCCAGTGCAGCGTTGGGATCGAGCGGTTCGAGCGCCTGCGCCCGCCAAAACAGCAGCATGGCGCGTTGCACGTCATTCTGTGCCCGCTCGGCTATCTGGTTGAGCTGATCAACCGCGCCCTGATAATCACCCAGTGCGACCCGTGCCTGTCCAACCGCCACCAGGGCCTCAAAAAAGTCGGGGTTGAGGTTCAAGGCGGTATTGATATCTTCCAGGCCGCGGTTCGGGTCGCCTGTTTCTATATACAACAAGCCGCGCTCCAACAGGGCTGAAACACTATCCGGCACCTGGGAAAGGGCGGTGTTGATTTTCTCTAAAGCCTGAGGGAAGTCTCCCGCGCTGCGGTACGCCCGACCCATTTTGACGTAAACAGCTGGATCGGCATTCGAAGTGTAGCGCAGGTAAATTTCGTATGGCACAACCGACTCAGCCGCCCGTTGATTGGCCTGCAGCGCATCCCCCAGCACCTGAAAGGCCGGGACATAAGTCAGGTCCAATTGAACAGCCCGATCGGCATCGACCAATGCCGCCGCCGGATTGTTCAGAGCCAGGTAAGCCTGCGCCCGGTAAAAATAGACCCGTGGGGCATTGGGGTTCTGTTCCGCCGCGGCGTTGAGGGTGTCAAGCGCCGCTTGAACATCGCCGTTCTCCAAATAGAATCGACCAAAAAACGTGAGGGTTTCCGGTATTCCGGGGTCAGCCGAGCGGGCAGCATTCAAGTCAGATTGAACCTGGTCCACCTGGCTGCGGTCCACTGCCCAGCGAGCCTGAGCCCGGCCAAGGAATGCCGGCCCAAAATTGCCGTTGAGCGACAAGGATTGCTCGTAAGCAGCCAGCGCCTGGTCATAGCTGCCATTCAGCCGGTACGCTTCCCCCAGCAGGAAGGGCAAATCTGGCGAAGCGGGCTCGGATTGGATGGATTGGTTCAGATATAGAATAACTTTGTCCCATTCGCCGTTCTGATACGCCCGAATCGCCAACCGGTAGGCTTCGATGATAGGATGCGGCGTGGTTACATACAAAGGCGTCGGCGTATAGGGCACGGCCAACGCCTGCCAGGGCGGTGTCGGACCGCTGGGTATCGGGGTGGCGGTAGGAATCGCAGTGGGAGCGGATGTCGCAGTTGGATATGGGGAGGGCACAAAAGAGGCCTGTCTTCTACCGATGCGATTGCCGCCAAAAATGGCGATTCCAATTAAAACCAGCGCAACAATTCCAGCGCCGCCGTATAGCAGCGTTTTTTTACCCGGCAATTTAAGCGGTTGACGTTCCGCTTTGTCGATTTGCGCCTGCCAGTTACGGCGCGGCAACGGCTGCGGTTGCACAATCTGCTGTTCGGGCGGCAGCTCACCCAACATCGCCAGGCCGCGTTTGGCTGCCCGGTGTTCGGGATCAATGCGCAAGACTTCGCGCAGGCAGTAGATGCGTTCCTTGGGCGTATCGACAACCGCGCTCATCCATAACCACACGTCAGGGTTATCCGGTTCGCGGCGCAATTGGCGGGTGAGCAAATCTTTGGCTCGAGCACGATCCCCCTGCTCAATGGCTTTCCGTGCTTCTTTTAATATTGATTCATCGGCGGGCATGGTACCAGTTTAGCATAGGGGTTGGGCTGGAACAAGGACATTCAATTTGCAGTCACATTACGGTTTTGAAAAGATTGTAAGGTGGAGGGCTA
>DATBWK010000114.1:0-4189 GCA_036514835.1 Bellilinea sp. | reverse complement strand
AGACACCGTTTAAGACGCGGGATTCCTCCCGTCCACCAACAAACCTGTACGAAAGGCCAGGGATAACGGCCGATTCGCGTGCTACCATGGAAGTGTAACAAACGGAGTTCTGTAATAAAACCGATTCGTCGGGTGGAGGGGGGAGCCATGGAATGGATTCCTGCATTCAAACTCGGTTTGTGGAACGCCTGGATTCTGATGCTGATCTATTTACTTCAACCATACCTGCTGATGTTGGTAGATAAAGCGGTCGGCCAGGGAGATGTTCTTAAGAAGATGGGCAGTGTGCCGACAGATCCAAGGGAGAAGCGGCTCAATCTGGTTTTCATGGCTATTTTATGGGTGATGCTGGCGTATTCGTTTTTTCTACCGTTGAAGTTGGGAACGCCGTGGTTATATACAGGTCTGGCGGTATACCTTACAGGGTTGGCGATTCTGCTATCCACCATGGTGACCGCGGCTAGAGCCAAGCAAGGGCAGTTGTTCACAGGAGGGATGTACCGAATTTCGCGCCACCCGATGTATTTGGCTCAGTTGATGCTCTACGTTGGGGCGGGAATCGCCAGCGCTTCCTGGATATTCCTGGTATTGGCAGCGACCCTGGTGGGGATCATGCACGAACAAGTCGAGATTGAGGAAAAAGAGTGTGTTGAGCAATTTGGGACTGGATACCAGGAATACATGCGGGTGACACCAAAATGGTTGGGGGTGCCAAAAGTAAAAGGTTTGGAGCAGGTTTAGCGGAACAGATCCGGATCAGCCAACAACTCGAGTGTGCGGGGGTGATTGGCATACACGCCGCGGTAGGATTCGGGCAGCAGCACCGCGATGCGGCACATGATCTCGTCGGTTTGCTGCTGCATTACCTCCGCCCGATTTTCACGCGGCACCGGCGGCAGAATCACCGGTTTGCCAAATACCGCTGTGATGGTCGGTTTGCGGAAGGTGAGCATTTTCGCGGTGGCGGTATCGGAACCGGCGATGCCGACCGGCACCACAGGCAGACCGGAGCGCTGCGCCAACAGCACCGTGCCAGATTTGCCTTCGAGCAAACCATGGGTGTCACTGCGGGTGCCTTCCGGGGCAATGCCAAGGGCTCGACCACTGCGCAGTACTTCCATCGACTGACTGAAGGCTGCAAAATCGGCCTGGCTGCGATCAAGCCAGATACCGCCGGCGGCTTCAGCAAACCATCGAAACAACGGATAATCCAGGTATTTATTGGCTATCAAGGCGGTTATGTCAGGACGCGCCGGGTTGACAAACAAAACCGGAATATCCAGCCGGCTCACATGATTGGTCGCCACGATCACGCCGCCTTCACGCGGCAGGTTTTCGTCCCCAATAAAAACTGTATTGGTCAGGGCTTTGATGAGCCAATGGATGAACCGCTGGACCCGGTTGCGTTTCTCGCGTGAAGCCTGGGTGTCCAGGATGTTTCCAGTGCCTTCGGCATTCATCTTCTGATCGCTCATGGGGCGTCTGCTATTTCTGGCTGGTGATCATTCACCACCAAAGTCGGGCTTTCCCGAATTGGTCGGATCGGCGGTTCCATTCGGATCCACAACAGCTTCGTCGCCGGCAGATGCCAAAGCGTTGCTGGCAGCAACAGAATTCGCATTGGTTGGTCGGGGATCTGAAACTTGAGCCGCTATGGTTTCCACGCTGGCAGGCCTGGATCGCAAGCGGGCGTTGGCAAATAACAGTAGGCCCAGGTGAACGAATACCAAAGCGACGAGGACGACAATAGCGCCGGTTTCGACTGCCTGGGTCAAAAGCGCGCCTTCGACCGGAATTTGCAGCATGGGGCCAACACCCGTGAGCACACCGCTGGCGTTCCACAGGCCATGGAGCGTCACAGCCAGGATATACATGCCGATCATCCGCTTCCAATATTGGCGGGACTGCCAGAAAGAGGCCATGCCCCAACTGACCAGGCCTGCGGTAACAATGTGCAGCAAGCCAGTACCGACCCGGGCGACAACAATGGTGGTACCGCTGCCGTCGCCGGCAGCACTCAAGGCGGTGAGGTTTTCCCACAGGGCGAAGCAGGCGCCGCTCAACATACCGGCATAGAAGCCTTGTGCCGGGGTGAGACGATCACCTGCCAGCAGCCAGACCGCCAACGGCTTGAATAATTCCTCGATCAGGGGGATTACACCGGCCGCTACGACCAGCAGGCCGAAAACCACGCCTGGCCGCTGCAACATACCGCTAAACAGGTCGGCAACGGCTTGCGGATCGACATTATTATTGGCCAGCATGCGCTGCAAGTCTGCCAATTGAGAGGCGAACTCCGGCTGTGAACTGACATACGCACCGGCAACCACCAATACCACACCCAGCACCACCAGCTCGAGAATCAGAATGATCGGCACGGTTAGCATCAGGCTGAAACTGATGACACCCCAGCCCTGAGCGGGTGACGGCAGAGATAGACCGCGCCGTCCAGTCTCAATGTACCACCACAGCGGCAGCACGGTCACAGCCAGGACCAGCGGAGGTAAAAGCAACCAGGCGAGCGACGAGGTTTCCACTGGTTTGAACAGGAAAACCAGCAGCCCCCAAACCAGGAGACCGGCGCTAGCCAGATAAAAGTATTTAGGTTTGGGCTGCCAGCGAATGGGTTTCCCGCGAATCTCGAGCAATGAAAAAACCACCGCCGGAATGCACAGAATGCCTACCAGCAACACTCCCCAGGCCAGGTTGAAGACCGTCACCGCCTGAAAACCCGGAATAGCGGTGCTGGCCAGACCAAAGCTGCCGCCGACAAAGAGCAGACCAGCGCCGATAAAGGACATCAGAGCGCCGCCGCCGCTGAGAATCAACAGAAGCCAACTTCGCCAGACCGGGGAAGCGGGCTGCTCCGACATCATGGGGTTATTTGACCTCAACGGTGATTGAAAGGATGGTATCCCCTACAGGCAATTCGCCACCCTTGGAAGGATCGCGCGGGGTCAGCTTTTGGACGACATCCATACCGCTGGTGACTTCGCCGAAGATGGTGTAATCGCCATCCAGACTGGGTGCCTCAGCATACGTAACAAAGAATTGCGAGCCGTTGGTATCTGCGCCGGAATTGGCCATGGCAACCAGACCGGCACGGTCAAATTTGAGCGAGTCACTGACCTCATTCTTGAAGATGTATCCTGGACCGCCAAAGCCGGTGCCGGTAGGGTCGCCGGTTTGGGCGACGAAATTTGGCAGCACGCGGTGCCAGCTGACATTGTCAAACCAACCTTGCTGCGCCAGGTAGATAAAGCTGTTCACCGCCATAGGAGCCTTATCGGCATATAGCTGGATGGTGAAATCACCCTGGCTGGTTTTGATGACAGCGGAGTATTCCTTATTGGGGTCGAGGACAGTGGGCGGGCAGGCTGTGAACTCCTTTTCCTTCAAATTCGAGAGGGTCAACAGGAGTTTGAGGGTTTCCAGGTCATAGGGGATCTGGTCGGAGGGCAGGAAGGTCAAGACGCCGTCAACAAAGATGAAGAGCGAGGGGGTGCTGTTGAGGTCATTGGCGACGGCGCTGCCATAACCCTGGTTGACTTTATCCACCAGCGCGGTTGATGTGAGGTCTTTGGAAAATTTTTGGCTGTCCAATCCCAGCGTTTTAGCCTGATCGACTACCCAGGTTTGGAAATCGTCCACAGACATGGCCGTCCAGGCATCCCAATTGGTCTCGGTGAACAACAGGTCGTGCATCTCCCAGAATTTGCCCTGCAAGCCGGCAGCTTCAGCCGCCTGTGCGGAAAGCGGGGCTTTGTCATGGGTGGGCAGCGGGAAATTGCGAAAAATTACCCGCACCTGGTCTGGATAGGCGGCCTGGAATTCGTGCAGGGAACGTCCAGCGATGGAGCAGTATGGGCACTGGAAATCGCTATACTCCACCAGCATCAGACGGGCGTCATCCGGCCCGCGAGACCAATCACCGGCGGTCACTTCAGGCAATTTGACCGAAGCCGGATCGATCGGGTCGCCGAAGACACTTTGCAGCGTGCACGCCATGGGTGCGGTGGTTGGGGTTGGAGCCGCGCTCGCGCAGGCAGCCAGAACCAGTAAAGCCAGCAATGCGGCAGACAGCCAAATTTTACGCATCATGAGTTTCCAATCTGGGATTAACGTTAAGGGATTTGTTTCAAGCATGGACGCGGGCAAGGATCGCCTGGCGCATAGCGGATTGTACCAT
>DATBWK010000113.1:0-8841 GCA_036514835.1 Bellilinea sp. | reverse complement strand
ATAATCGTTGGTCCAATCCAATGTAAGCCAGCCGAGCCACAGCAGGATGCCGAACAATACGAAACCCAAAATTGCCACCGGCACAGACGAATCAGGGTAGACGACGATGGACAGGTATGCCAGAACGCCGGTGAACAGCGCACCGATGCCCAGAGCCGGCAGCATTCTGAGAATCAGAAACATCCAGTGGCGGCGGGCAATGAAATGGACCACTTCGCGCGGGGCACGCCATTCCATTTTTAAGTCCATTGCCAGCAAGTGGCTGTTCAGCACCACCTGCATGGGCAGGGCAATTTCCGGGAACTCCTGCTTCACCGCGACCATTACCTCGTGGGTCAACCGCAGGACAATGACTTCGGAAAGGGCTGTGGCAGTAGTGCGGCGCAGGATTTTCAGGTCCGAAAGCGCTTCTTCGCCAAAATAATCGCGGGTTTCCAAAACAGCAAAATCTTCAGTTGTTTTCCGCAGGCGTTTCAGGCTGACCCGACCGCTTACCACAAAGAAAAAGCCGTCCGGTTCCCCGCCTTGCTCGAAGATGGTCTGTTTTTCTTCGTATAAAAATGCCTCGACCCGGTCTGTCACCGTTTCGAGCTGCTCATCGGTCAGACTTTGGAAAATGTGGCATTGCCGGAAGATTTCCAGCACTTCGCTGCGGTCAACCTGCATACGAATAGTATATCCGATGTACGCGTGGGGTAAATACATCTATGCCAATGATTTACGCTCGGCATGAGTGTCGTCAGGTCTACTTTCGAACAGGCAGTGCGAAATTTATTCGATACTGGATCGGGTACGTCCTCCTTCTCCTTACCAGCATCGTTTTCCTGCTTGATTTCTACTCCTATTCGAGGTGGTACAATTCTCACTCGAAAGGATTTACAGACACTTTGAGACGCGGCGATGTAACCATCTTCCGATGGATTTCTTTTGGGGTGCTGTTTCTGGGGGTTTTACTCACCGTCTTTCAACTGATTCAGTACAGCCGGCTGCGGTCAGCTTATCCCAACGGGACGGTGATCGCCGGTGTGCCGGTAGCTGGATTGAACCGGCAGGAAACCGCCGAACGGTTGATTCAAGCCTACAGCATACCGGTCGAGATGCGCTACGGCGACGCGGTGGTGCAAATCAAGCCTTCGATCGCCGGTTTCAAGCTGGATATCGAATCAATGTTGGCAGCTGCCGATCAGCAACGCATTTCACTGCCATTTTGGAATGCTTTTTGGGGCTTTCTGTGGAATCAACTGCCGGAGCCGGCTGAAATCCCGCTGCGGGCTGAAATTTCCGATGAACGCTTGCGGGCTTATTTACGCGACGAAGTATCGACGCGTTATGACAAACAGCCTTCCCCGGCGCAGCCAGTGCCCGGCAGTTCATCCTTTTCGCCGGGGCAGCCTGGAACCGTGCTCGATCTTGACCGCGCCGTCATTTTGGTCACCGACGCGCTGCGCAACCCGGCCAACCGGGTGGTCAACCTGACCTATTCCATCCAAAACCCCAGCCGCCCATCCTTTCCTAACCTGCAGGTGATGATGCAGCAGGTGCTTACGGTCAATAATTTCGACGGCCTGGCAGAAATTTATCTATATGATATTGCTTCCGGGCAGGAAATCAATTTTGCCTGGAATGCGGGCGAAATTATCGCACCAGGCATCGCCTTCACCGCCGCCAGCACCATGAAGATCCCGATCATGATCTCTACCTTCCGCCGTCTGGAAGAACCTTCACCCGCCAACATTACCAGCCTGATGGAATCAATGATTGAGTTGTCGGAAAACGATCCGGCTGACCGGTTAATGGAAGAGGTCATCGACAGCCGCCTGGGGCCGTTGGCGGTCACCGAAGATTTGCAGAAGATGGGCTATGACAACACCTTCCTGGCAGGCTTTTTCTACCCCGGCGCCGCTCTGCTGCGAGATTTCACCACCCCGGCCAATTCCCGCGAGGATGTCAGTTCTGACCCCGACCGCTATAACCAGACCACCCCGGTGGAAGCTGGCATGCTGCTGAATGACCTGTACCAGTGTGCTTCATCCGGCGGCGGTACATTCGCGGCGGTATTTCCGGGGCAAATCTCTCAGGCCGAATGCCGGTTGATGATCAGCTACCTGACCAAGAACCGCATCGCGGTGCTGATCGAGGCGGGCGTACCGGAGGGCGTGCAGGTGGCACACAAACACGGCTGGTTAACCGACTCGGCGGATGGATTGATTCACACCATCAGTGATGCTGCCATCGTTTACAGCCCGGGCGGCAACTTTATTCTGGTGATTTACCTTTACGACCAGGAACAACTGTTATTTGACCCGGCCAACGAACTGGTCGCCAGCATCACCCAATCCATTTACAACTACTACAATCTGGCCGGGCAATAGCCTTCGGTCAGTACTTGCCATAATAGGCCAGCTTGAGGTTTTCCAATAATTTGACCGGGGTGAAACCCATAGGCCGGCAAATTTCCAATTCCAGGGCGCCAAGAGAATCGATCAAGGCAGTCATTTCATCTTCAGGCGTGGCAATCTTGTAGCGTTCGCGCAAGGCTGTCAGGCGCTCTTGAAAACTGACAATCTGACTGCTCTCAACCAGTTTGTCGGCATAGTACACCAGTTTTTCTTCCCAGGTGCGCGGGCGCAATCTATCGTCCACTAGATTAAAGAGGATATGCCGCCTGGCAATCTCGGCCAATTCGGGCTGGGCTCGCTCAATCAACAGGTCGGCTGCCATCTGCCCATGATCGACTCTCACTGCGAGGGCTGGAATTTTTACCAGGTCGTGCAACAACCCGCCGCGGTGCGCCAATACCGGGTTGACCTGTTCACCAGCCTGGCGCAGCCATACCGCCATCTGGTAAGCCAGGGCAGCTACCATGTCCACATGAACCACAAGGTTGGCGCTAGCACCCTGCTCCGCCAGCCAGATATGAGATTGTGCGATCGACGGCAGGTCGATGAGGTCGAGCGCCCCTGGCAAGTCGGTCATGCAGGCCAATTCGGCGGTATGCTGCGGGGCAAGTCCCGTCACAGCTTCACCGGATGGGTTGAACCAAATTGCGCGCCAGCCAGCCTGCACCGCGCCTAACACATCGTTCACATAGCTGTCGCCGACCATGACCACTTCGGAGGGCAGAACATTCATGGAGTTTTCAATGATTTTGAAGTAGGCTGGTTCGGGTTTTCGCACACCTAGATCCACCGAACTGAAGAAATCCGAAAAATATTCGACAATCCCCAGGCGTGCCAGGGCAGCGGCGAGCATCGGTCCATCCGAAACGTCGGCGTTCGAACCCACCGCAAGCCGGTGTCTCCCATTTAGACGTTCCAACATCTCTTTCACTCCGGGAACAGCTTCCAGAACATCCCACTCCACCATGGGTCGGGTATCGTCGGAGTTAAGAGCGATCAAGGTATCGCCTGCGTCGAAGATGATGGTGGTTACCGGCATGGTGTTTCCTCCGGGAGACATTTTACACCGGATAGCGCCGCAAGCCGTTCAGGGTGCGGATGGTATAATCCATCGATATGCCATCCCTCGTTGCAATCGACCTTGAAACCACTGGCCTCGAACCCCTGAAAGACGCCATTATTGAAATAGCTGCCGTGCGCTTCTCTGGCACGCGCGTTGAAGCCGAATGGACTTCGCTGATTAACCCAGCCCGCGCGATTCCGGCGTTAATCACTCAACTTACTGGCATCACTAATGACATGGTGCGCAATGCTCCGCCGATCAAAGCTGTCATTCAGGAACTGGCCGATTTTATCGGTGATTCGCCGGTGGTGGGTCACAATGTGCAATTTGACCTGGGATTCCTGCGCAAAAACGGCATCCTGGGATTGGCAGAACCGATTGATACTTATGAACTGGCTGCAGTGCTCATGCCGACCGCCAGCCGCTATAACCTTGGCTCGCTCGGGCAAATCCTGGGGATTTTGATTCCTAACTCGCACCGCGCAATGGATGATGCTCGGCTGGCACACGCGGTGTACATGCAGCTTTACGATCGCGCCATTCACATGCCGCTCGATCTGCTGGCGGAAATTGTGCGCGACGCGGAAACCCTGGATTGGGATGCCGGCTGGTTCTTCAGCCAAATCATGCGCGCCCGGTCGCGTCAGCCCATCGAAGCCAAACAGGTGCAGCAGCATGATTACGGGGCACTGTTCGCCCGATCCGAGATGGTTTTAGCTCCGCCGCTGACTCCGCCTGAGACGCTTGCCCCGCTCGATGTGGATGAAGTCGCTGCCCTGTTGGAATACGGCGGACCGTTTGCGCGCTACTTCACCGGCTATGAGCAGCGCTCACAACAGGTGGAGATGCTGCGAGCCGTCACCCGCGCTTTTTCCGACGGCTACCACCTGATGGTGGAAGCGGGAACAGGCACCGGAAAATCGTTCGCTTACCTGGTGCCAGCGGCATTATGGGCAACACAGAACAATTTACGCGTGGTAATCTCGACCAACACCATCACGCTGCAGGAACAATTGATCAATAAGGACATCCCGGATCTGCGCAACGCACTCGGCATTGACCTGCGCGCCGTGGTGCTCAAAGGACGATCCAATTACTTATGCCCACGCCGCCTGGAAGGGCTGCGCAAAAGCACTCCCGGCAATGCCGATGAGATGCGGGTTATGGCCAAGGTGTTGGTGTGGTTGAGTGAAGGCGGCAGCGGCGACCGTTCCGAAATCAATTTGAACGGACCCTACGAACGCGAAGTGTGGTCGCGCCTGTCAGCGGAAGATGAGGGCTGCAAAGCGGAAGTGTGCATGAGCCGCACCGGCGGCGCCTGTCCGTTCTATCGCTCGCGTATGGCGGCGCAGTCGGCGCATCTGATCATCGTCAACCACGCGCTGCTGCTGTCGGACGTGGTCACCGGCAACCGGGTGCTGCCGGATTATTCCTATTTGATTGTCGATGAAGGTCATCACCTCGAATCTGCCTCGACCAATGCGCTCAGTTATAAAATCACTCAGTCTGATCTGGCGCGCTTGCTGCGGGAATTGGGCGGGGCGTCCAGCGGTATTTTGGGGCGGGTCTTGACGCAGGTGCATGACTATCTGAGTCCCACCGAGCTGGCAGGCATCACCGTTTCCATGCAGCGCGCCACCGATCTGGCATTTCGTCTGGAAAATCAACTGACCTATTTTCTGAAGACCATTGAGTACTTCATGGATCACATACGCGACGGCGCCCCCGTCAGTTCATATGGGCAACAGGTGCGTATTCTGCCCGCCACCCGCACCCTGCCAGACTGGACTGAGGTCGAAATGGCCTGGGATGCCGCCGGAGAAACCATGGGGTTGCTGCTGACGCTTGCCGGGCAGGTGCATCGCGATATTACGGATAGCTTCGATGAACCGCCCGAGGCCTTGGAAGATACTATTGGCAACCTTGGCAACATTATTCGCCGCCTGACGGAGGCGCAGGCTTACCTGGCAGCCCTGGTTTCGCAGCCGGATTCGAATTACATCTACTGGGTTGAAATTCAACCCAATAATTACCGCCTGGCGCTCCAAATTGCCCCGCTGCATATTGGTCCGCTGATGGAACAATTCTTGTGGCATGAGAAAAGCAGCATTGTGGTCACCTCGGCGACCCTGACGACGCAGGGTGAATTCGAGTATCTCAAAAGCCGCTTGAATGCGGACGAAGCTGACGAACTGGTGCTAGGTTCGCCCTTTGATTACGAAAATTCGACGCTGCTGTACCTGCCCAACGACATCCCCGAGCCGAACGACGCCAATGGCTACCAGCGCGCGGTGGACCAGTCGATTGTGCGGCTGGCTAAATCCAGCGGCGGACGCATGCTGGTGTTGTTCACTTCGTATGCTCAGCTGCGCAAGACGTCGCAGTCCATCACATCACCCTTGCAGGAAGCCGATATTCAGGTGTACGAGCAGGGTGAAGGTGCTTCAGCCAATACGCTGCTGGAAACCTTCCGCGGCACCGATAAAGCGGTGCTGCTGGGAACGCGCGCCTTCTGGGAAGGGGTGGACATTCCCGGTGCTGCGCTTTCTGTACTGGTAATCGTGAAGCTGCCCTTTGATGTGCCGTCAGATCCGATCATCGCGGCGCGTTCCGAAACCTTTGACGATCCTTTCAATGAATATCACCTGCCGGAAGCCATTTTACGCTTCCGCCAGGGCTTTGGCCGGTTGATTCGCACTCAATCAGACCGCGGCGTGGTGGCGGTGCTGGATAAGCGCTTGCTTTCCAAACGCTACGGACGCTCCTTCCTCGATTCACTGCCGGATTGCACCAAACAAATCGGCTCATTGAGCGATTTACCCAGGTTGACTGCACGCTGGCTTAACCTGTAGTTGAGGGCACTTTCGAATTACGGAGGAAGTCCATGCCGGCTAACCTAACCCATTGGCAGCCAAAAAAGTCACTGATGGATTTCCTAAAAGGGCCGCAGCGCGCCATCTTGCGTCTGGATGCCGAGCGCACCATCGGCGAAATCAATCCGCACATCTACGGGCATTTCATCGAGCACCTGGAACGCTGCATCTACGGTGGAATCTGGACGGAAAACGGGGATAAGTTGCGCGAGGATGTGCTGCGCCTGATTCAACCGCTCAAGCCGCCGGTGATCCGCTACCCGGGCGGCAATTTCGCCAGCGCTTATCACTGGGAAGACGGCATCGGCCCGAAGGAATCCCGGCCGAAACGCTTCGACCCCGCCTGGCAGGCCGAGGAAAGCAATCTGGTTGGCACCGACGAGTTTATGGAATTGTGCCGCCGCATTGGCGCTGAGCCGTACCTATGCGTCAATGACGCCACCGGAACACCGGAAGAAGCGGCGCGTTGGGTGGCCTATTGCAATGAGGATGCGCATGGCGAACAGGGAAAGCGCCGCGCTGCCAATGGACACCTGGAACCTTACCAGGTGCGCCTGTGGGGCGTTGGCAACGAGGTGTGGGGAGACTGGCAGGTAGGTCACACGGATGCGGCTGGTTACGTGCAGCGGCTGCGGCCAATCATTGAAGCTATGCGGGCGGTTGACCCGAGCATCAAAATCGTGGCGGTTGGTGACACACTGGCAGCCGATGGGTCATCCGAAGCCCGCCGTTGGAACGAGACGGTGCTGCGCGAAGCCGGCGATCTGATCAATTACTTGTCATTTCATCTCTACCAGCCGGGGGAAGCTGGCTGGCAGAGTGGGCTCGATCCACAGGCACAATATTATGCCATTTGCGCGGCGCCGCTTTCAGCCGAACAAGACATTCAGCGGCTGGCTGAATTGATCAAGCTGGCAGCGCCGGGTAAAGGCATCAAAGTGGCGCTGGACGAGTGGAATGTTTGGCCGGCGCCTCCCCCGGATGCGACCAGCAAACACGGCATCCGTTACACCATGCGGGATGCGCTGTACACCGCCGGCATGTTGAATGCGTTCCAACGCCAGAGCAAGCATCTATCGTTGGCCAACCTGGCGCAAATGGTCAATGTGCTGCCGTTAATCGTCACCAACGAACGACAGAGTTACGCCACGCCCATCTATTACCCGTTTGAAATGTACCGGCATATGGAACCGGTGGCGATGGCGGTCGATCTTGACTCGCCGGTGTACAAAAGTCAGGCGCTGGGCAACATCGAGGCGCTGGAGAAGGTGCCGTACATCGACGTGTCTGCCACCAAATCGCGCAGCGGCAGCCGGGTGGTGCTGGGAGTCGTCAACCGCCACCCCACCCGCCGGGTCGATCTGTCAGTGCGATTGTACGGATTCGAGGATCTTCGTCCAAAAAAGGGGTGGCTGCTGCGTCACAGCGATCCATTGGCCGAGAACAGCTTTGCCAGCCCGGAGAATGTCAAAGCAAAAGAGGTGGATTTGCGGCAGATTGGCAAAAAGTCGCGCTTCACACTTGACCTGCCGCCGTGCTGCGTAGCCGTGGTTGCGCTGGAATAATTTCCCCTATTGACAATTTGAATTGATTGCCGTACTATATCCGTAACAATTATAGTTTTCACGGATATAGACGATGACACCAACAGAACCTCAACCCCTCACCCCGGCAGTATTTCACATTCTATTCGCGCTGGCGGACGGTGAAAAGCACGGCTACCGCATTATGCAGGCGGTGAAGATCAACTCCCGCGGCGAATTCACCATCGGACCCGGCACGCTGTACGGCACGATCAAGCGCATGCTGGCAGATGACCTGATTTCCGAATCGGAAGAGCGGCCCGACCCAGAATTAGACGATCAACGCCGGCGCTACTACCAACTGACAGATCATGGCCGAAACACGTTGCAAGCTGATCTGGCGCGCATGGATGCCCTGCTGCAGCGCGCCCGGGTAATGCAAATCCATCCGGCATCATCTTCCAAGGCAACGCTATGAGTGCGATCATTTCACCCACCCGGCGTTCGGTTTTACCCGTGTATCGCACGCTGGTAACCTGGTATCCAACTCCCTTTCGGCAGCGTTTTGAGCAGGAAATGCTGCTTGCTTTTCAAGACTGGTTAAATGCAGAACCAACGCCGCGATCAAAAGCACAGCAGCTTAAACTCGCCAGCAGCCTGATAGCAGATATGCTGCCTTCTATCATCCAGGAACATCTCTCAGAATGGAGGAGTACGATGAAAGTATCTTCGATCATTCAAAAAGTTGCGCTCGCGGCGTTAGCCGCCTGGGCGGTCATTTGGGCCTGGTTCATTGGCAAATGGTTCCTGCTGCTGCCTCTGGCAGATCCAAACAAGTGGCTGCTGGGCGAGGATTACTCCAGTACAGCCAACAGCATCTTCGGCGCCGCCTTATTCATCATCCCGTTTTTGGCACTGCTGGCCTTCGTCATCCCGGTGCTTAAGATCCAGACCCTCACTGAAAATGGCGATGGCGTCCTGAT
>DATBWK010000112.1:0-3976 GCA_036514835.1 Bellilinea sp. | reverse complement strand
TGCAGCGCCGGTTCCTCATGGCACGTCGCGCAATCGGAGCTGGTCACTGAAAACGCTTTTGTATGGCATTGCTGACAGGTCGCGTTTGCATGGCGTTCATCGATTGGAAAGCGGGTCGCCGAGTGGTCAAAATTCTGACGGGCAAATTGAACCGGTTCAAATTCCCGCCCGCGGTGATCCGGGTGGCAATCCCGGCACTGGGTGGGATCATCCATATAGCCATGCACGCCCGTCAGACTGGTCATTTGTGCGTCAACATCCTGGTGGCATTCCGTGCACAATCCAGCTTGATTTCCGCGCAGCGGTTGATGGCACAAGCGGCACTCGTTTTGAAATTCAGCATGCGTGAGGAAAACACTGGTGGATTTCCCATAGGCTCTGGAAGAGGTAAGATCGCCTGGACTAAATATTTGATTGCCAAAAAGGACGAAGACGGCCGCCAGAACCGCAACCGCCACGATGGCGATGAGAATATTCACCGGGGAAAACAAGGGTAAATGTTTACCTTCGGGAGATCCCACGCCCACCTCGACGACAGAATTGGATTAAAGAATACTTAGTTAGTCGAATTTGTCTGATAAAAGTTATGCTTTGTTTGTTAAGTTTTTTTATTTTATTTTAATAAAATAGACCTGGGATGGCAACCATCCCTGGTCTATTTGGAATTTCGCTGGTTAGGCTAGTATTGGCTAGTGAACTACTGCCAGTATCTTCTCGATCTCGGAGCGAGTACCACGCCACGGGCCTGGTTTTTCCTGCTTGAGTGATGTAATCACGCCCGCCCACCGGCAGGCGTTGGCAACATCTTTCGACTGCCGCATGGCGATGTAGGTCGAGAAACAGGTATCGCCGCGCCCCGTACGCCCTGCCAATGACCGCGGGGTGAATGGCGCCGTATAGAATCGGCCATCTGCATAGACGGTGATTCCAGAAGATTGGGTCAAAACGATTTCCTTCGGTCCGTAACTGGCCAATTGCCTGGCGGCTGCTTCCAGATCATCCATCCCGGTGACAAACTCAGCCTCGGCTCGATCGACTTTGAGGTAGGTAACATGTTTGAGCCCCTCTGCCATTTGCGGCCAAAGTTCAAACACCAGGTCGTCGGTACGCGGCACCCGGATAAACCCCTGAATATCCATGGCTACCGGAGCGCGCTTCGCCAGCGCCTTAAGAAAGGCCAAATCCACCTCACCCGCGTACAGCGGCGTCAGCATGATCACTTTGGCCTGCCAATCCGGCAGGTCGGCTAACGAATAGCTGCCGCCAAACCCGATCGGCTTGGTGATCCGCCGTTCCATGTCGTTCGACTGATAATAATTTGCGATTCCGGAGGTGCCTTCTGCCGGCGTGGCATGGACATCGATGCCCTCAGCCCGCAGCTCATCGAGGCGGTGAAAATCATCGGGGTGCAGCCGGGTAATCACGCCGACCTTCAACCCCAGCCGTTTTACCACCACGCTGCCGTAATACACGCCGCTGCCGGAAGCGATTTCTTCTACCCCATCGACAATCAGCTTATCTTTGGCAAAATTGCCAATCATGACAATGTCGAATTGCTTCATGCGCGGCCATTACCGGGTAAAACTTGAACCGTCGTGTCGGCAAAATTAATGGTTACCTCTGAACCTTCCGGATAAATAACCATTTTAGCCGGGTCTGTCTCAGCAGCAGTGATCAACTGACCGCCGACCTCGACATCATATTCGATGACGTTGCCTAGATACACTGCCCGCCGGATAATCCCGGTGTAAACGCCGCCAGTTTTTAAAATCTCGATCATTTCAGGCCGCAGAATTACCGTCACAGCTTGACCTGGGTTGAATTGGCTCGGTACACCCGTAAGCGTGAGCGGTTGTTGGAATATTTCAACCGTCAAGCGGGTGCCGTCCTGGCTGCGGACGCTGCCTGGAATAAAGTTTGCTCGTCCTATGAATCCCGCCACAAAGCGGCTTTGCGGGAATCGGTAAATTTCGGTGGGTGTGCCGATTTGTTCAATGATGCCTTCGTTCATAACCACGATTTTATCCGAAAGGGTCATGGCTTCGATCTGATCATGGGTCACGTAAACACTGGTGATATTTAAAGTTTTCTGAATCCGGCGGATTTCCGTACGCATTTCTTCGCGTAATTTGGCGTCCAAATTGGAGAGCGGCTCATCCATTAACAGCACTTTTGGCTCCATCACCAATGCGCGGGCTAATGCAACCCGCTGCTGCTGCCCGCCGGAAAGCTGGTTGGGCGACCTTTCACCATAGCCATCCAGATGCACCAGGTCAAGTACACTATCTACCCGTTTCTTAATGTCGGGTTGAGACATGTGACGCACGTTCAGTCCATAGGCGACATTTTCAAAGACATTTAAGTGCGGAAAAATGGCGTAGCTCTGAAAAACCATTGACATTTCGCGCTTGTGCGGCGGCAGTGAATTGATCTCCTCGCCATCCAGGAAGATTTTGCCTACAGTCGGGAATTCGAAGCCGGCAATCATGCGCAAAGTTGTAGTCTTGCCGCAGCCGGAGGGTCCAAGCAGGGTTACCAGCTCCCCGCGCTCGATTTCCAGCGAGACATCGTTTACCGCCGTTACCTCGCTGACGCCGCCGCGCGGTGGAAATATTTTAGAAACATTGTTTAGTGTGAGATACATAGTTAATTCCTTTTATCAGGCCTGGTTTAAAGTCCCACGCTCAAATCTACACCGCCCCGACCGCGGAACACGCGGTTTGTTACCAGGCTGAGCACTCCGATGGCGATCAGAACAAAAATGATAATTACCGTGGAATAGGCCGAAGCAATACTGACCCCGCCCTGCTCCCATTCGCTCAAAATCGAAGCCGCCACTATACGCCACTTAGCGCTTACCAGGAAGATGATCGCGGACAGGCTGGTCATGTGGCGGGTGAAGCTGAAAATCAAACCCGACAACAGCGCTGGCAGGATAAGCGGCAGAGTGACTTTGCGGAATGTATACTGGGCGTCCGCGCCAAGAATGTTGGAGGCCTCCTCAATAGAAGGATCAATCTGCTGCAGTGATGCCACCCCGGCGCGCACAGAAGCTGGCAGGCTGCGTACCATGTAGGCTGCCAGAATGATATATGCCCCTCCTACCAGTGAGAAAGGCACATCCATAAACGATAATGCGCATGGAATCACCAATGCGATCATACCGGAGACAATGCGCAGCCCGCGCTGACGAACTCCCTGGACCAACAGTAATCCAGCAAATACCAGGGCAATTGCCAGCAGCGAAGGCGGTGGTTGGATTAAGACCTTAATGTGGTCAGCCAGCTGAAAAATGGCATTGCTCCAAAAACCGCGTTCCATGCTCCGTGACAGGTTGGCGATCGGTGAAGTAATGGCAGTTGCCCAGTTAGTGCTCATCACATACACACCCAGGGCAAGCGCCAGGATTACCCTAAACCGTCCTTGTTTCGCAGCCAGCAGAATCCCGGCCAGGACAAAAAACAGTACTCCGAGGATTAAATAGATTGTGTAGGATTGCAATTGGGCCAAAAGAACACCTGCGCCGGTAGCCAGCCCAAGTATGATTAATCGCTCACTCGCATTCTTACCGATCGTCTGGGCAAAAAATAATGCCAGCACTCCGTAAACGACAATCGCCAGAGCAATCGACGGTTGATTGAAGGTCATCACAAAGCCGATACCCAGAATTGTGCCGGGTACTGCACCGCCCAGGTTCGAAGTGAAATCCAGGGTTTCCTTGCCGCTGAATTTCTTCCGCACCACCAGCCAGGCGATGACCATTCCCAAAATAGCTGCGAATGGCGTCGCCAATGCACTGAGGAAGGTCGTGTCCAGAATAGCTTCCACCCCGCGGGTGACCGTCATTTCCCAATGGCGCAGGGTCGGTGTGAAATCCACCCCCCAGGATTCGCTGAAAGAGCCATAGATGATCGTGACATACAACAGGATAATGAAGACGGAAATCAGATAGGCGGTGATATTAAAGCCCCAACGA
>DATBWK010000111.1:0-2693 GCA_036514835.1 Bellilinea sp. | reverse complement strand
GGGCGGCTGCCGTTCAACAGTGACGACCCATTGGCGGTGATATCACAGCATATTCATGCGCCGGCGGTACCGCCCAGCACCTATAACCCGCTCATCCCTCAGGCATTGGACGACCTTGTCTTGCGATTAATGAACAAACGCCCGGAGGACCGCCCAGGGTCAGCAGCCGAGGTACAGGCGGCGTTGGTTGATATTCTTGAAAAGAAGGCTCTAGCCCCGGGAGTCGATAAGTCCTCGCCATTGGACCGGTTGACGCGCGGGCGATTGATCGGGCGGGAGGAACAGATCGCAACTGCCCGCAAGGAGTGGAAGCAAGTCTTGACAGGCGCACAGCGCCAGCCGATCCTGCTGATCAGCGGCGAGGCAGGAGTTGGAAAGACACCACTCTTGCGGGAAATTAACGCCATGGTGGAAGTGTCTGGCGCCAAGGTGTTTTCCGGTCATTGTTACTTACAGGACAGCGCCCCATATACACCGGTGGTGCATGTTCTGCGTGAAGCCCTGCCGCTGGTGGAATTATCGCTGCCAGGCCCGGTCAGCACCAGCCTGCGCAATCTGGTGCCGGAATTTGCCCTGCAGACCGGGAAAGCCTACGCGCCACCCATCGACCCGATGTCTGAGCAACAGCAATTGTTCGAAAATATGCTGTTGCTGTGCCAATCGCTGGCGGCTAAAGCACCGCTGGTAATTGAATTTGAAGACACTCAATGGGCCGACGGGGGTTCTCTGGCAATGGTGCGTTACCTGGCACGCCGCATTCGCGGACTACGACCGGTACCGCCGATCTGGTTCATCCTCACCTACCGGGATTCCGATTTGGATTTGGGGTATGGACTGGGTGAAGTGCTGACCGACCTCAACATCGAGAATCTGGCACAGCACATCCTTTTGCCCCGCTTCAGCCGCGAGCAGACGCAAGAAATCCTCGAATCGATGTTCCAGCAGACTGTCAACCCTGAATTTACCAACCTGGTATATATAGCCACCGAGGGTAATTCCTTATTTATTGAAGAAGTCTGCAAGTCATTGATCGAAGAAGGGGCTATATACCGGGACGAGAAACTTTGGCGCCTAAAGCCGGATGTAAAAGAGATTCAACTGCCGCAAAGCATCCACCTGACCATTCAGTCGCGCATCACCAAGCTGGATGAACCAACGCGGGAATTGCTGCGCGTAGCGGCAGTCATTGGCAAGGAATTTGATTTCGCAACTTTAAAGAAAGCCAGCGGGCAGGATGAGGATGAACTGATCGCCCGGTTGGAAAAAGCCGAACGGGCGCAGTTGATCCATGAAAACGATTCGGCCGCTTGCTGTCCGGAGGGCGAGGAAGCTTTCTCCTTTGCGCACGGCCTCATTCCGATCTCGCTGCGGGAGGATTTATCCACCCTGCGGCTGCACCGGCTGCACCGCCGGGTGATCGCTGCCATTCAGGAATTGCGTCCGGATGATTTTGACCGGATTGCTTTCCATGCCAGGCAGGCTGGAGACCAGGAACTGGCGCGCAAATACACCATTCAAGCCGCTGACCGGGCGCTGGGTTTGTTCGCCAATCGCGAAGCGGTGCGCTATTACAAAGAAGCGCTGGAAATGACCCTGATCGATTCGGAACGCACCCACGTTCTGGATGGATTGGGCGAGGGACAGTACCGGCTGGGACGCTACGAGGATGCCGCCGTCCGCTGGACGGAAGCGGCTAAACGCTACCTGGCAAACAATGACCATGATAACGGCGCACGTATCACCGCTCGAGCTGCCCGGGCGGAATGGTTTACGGAATACGGGTCGAAAGCGTTGGAGCTCTGCATTCGAACATTGGAACAGATCAAGACGATGGTCAGCGATCCGGCTGATCTTGAGACGCCTGGCATGGCTTACCTGCTGCATGAAGCTGCCCGCGACTATCGGTTCAATAATCAGTATGACGAAGCGCTGCCTTTGTTGAGACAATCATTGGAACTGGCTGAAAAGCTTGGGCTGGTGGAGGTGCAGGCTGAGGCGCTGGCAACCCTTGGCATTCTACCCAACATCCCACCGGAAGAGGCGCGGCAATCGCTGCGCAAAGCGATCAAATTGGCGGAAGGCGCGGGATTACTGGCAGCTGCCGTACGGGCGCATAACAATCTGAGTGAATTGCTGATTCTTGACAGCGATTACTCCGCCGGGCGCGCTCACCAGATTCGCGGGCGAGAGCTGACCCAGAAAATGGGCATGACCGATTGGGAATTCTCGCAACTGGGGCATATCGCCAATTATTCGCTGATTCTCGGTGATTTTGCAGTGGCTGAAAATGCCTTGAAAACCATGAGTCTGATGGAACCGCAAATCGTCAACCGCGAATATTATTCGCTGATCCGGAAAGTCGTACAGACACGAATGATGGTGTTTCAGGGATTCCACAAGGAAGCCCTCGCTGCGTTTGACGGGCTGCTGGAGGAGATTCAAACCAACCAATTCGGCGACATTAAGGAAGACACCCTTAATACGATGGCTGAATTACTGGTGGCGGAACGGGAATTGGACCGGGCGTCCGAATTACTGCATGAGGCCGGGCTGTCTGCGACGGACGAAGCGTTAACCGATTCGCCGCTGGCGATGTGCCTGCAGGCAGAAATCTACATCCGTAAGGATAATTTAGCCGAAGCTCACAAGGTTTTAGACCAGGTCGGCCAATCCCTGGCGGTGAACGGGGCAGT
>DATBWK010000110.1:0-7173 GCA_036514835.1 Bellilinea sp. | reverse complement strand
TTCGAAGAAGGTCTGCTCACCCTGGGCTGCGGTCGAAGCGTCATCCGTGTCTCGCCTCCATTGTGCACGACTTATGGCGAAATGGAAGAAGCATTGGAAATGTTCGACAAGGTGATCACGCGCGCCGAGGAAGAGTTTTTAACTGTCGGCCAGACTGACGCCGAAGTCGTTTAAGCGGGGTCCCACATGTTGCTTCCAGATTTTCGGGTGCGCCAGCGCGACTACATGCTCGAAATTTCGCGCGCTATCACGCGCGAATTGGATCTGGAAAAGCTGCTAGGGCGCATTCTGGCCATATCCGTCGAAATGCTGGCCGGGCAGGCAGGCCTGATTGCTTTGCGGGACGAGGATGAAAACTGGAGTATTCCAGTTTCCAGCGGCTTGCCCGAGCCATTTTTGAAGTATCTGGTGCCGTATCTGGCTGAAATTTCCAAAGCCGAGGATGCCGACCAGTTTGAGATGCTGGAGCTCAACCGGCGGCTGGTGGAGCTGGCGCACAAAGCCTCACGCGGACTGCTGAACGGCGTGGTCTTGCCATTGATCACCCGCCAGACGATTGTCGGCGTCATTTTCCTGTTCCGTTCGTATTCAGACCAATTCTCCAACAACGACCGGGCGCTCTTGCGCAGTTTTGCGGATCAGGCGGCCATTGCCGTGCAGAATGCACAGTTGTATTCCCAATCGGTCCGCAGCCGGCAGCGGTTGGATGCCCTGCTGGATTCGGTGGCGGACGGCATTTTGATTCTGTCACCCAGTCAACGGGTGGAACGCTCTAACCCGGCGCTTGACCGGCTGCTGATGATTGATGGAAGCGAAATTCAGGGTAAATCCCACGACGAAGTCATTCGCTGGGCCAAACGCACCTCCGAACTGACATTGGAACAAGCGGTCGCCGGCGGCTGGCCGTTGACCCCTCACGCGCATCTGTACGTTGAAGGCGATCTCAAGATCGACGAATCCCTGCCGCCGCTGCCGGTGGGCATTACCTATTCGCCGCTGTTGACCAACGATGATGTGCTGGTGAATATCATTGCCACCGTTCGCGACATCACCCATTTCCGCCAGGCTGAGGAACTTAAAAGCACCTTTGTGTCGGTGATCAGCCATGAGTTGAAAACGCCGTTAGCCCTTATTAAAGGCTATGTGAGCACTTTACGCCGCGAAGATGCCCGCTGGGATCGGGCGATCGTCAAAGAGAGCCTGGCGGTGATCGAAGATGAGACGGACCGGTTGGCTGAATTAGTGGAAAACCTGTTAGACGCTTCCAGGCTGCAGGCCAATAGTTTGGCGATCAAACGCTCGGATGTGCTGCTGCCCGACCTGGCCCGCCGCATCGCGGAACGGATGCAAACCCAGACCAGTCAACATAGCATTGTGTGCGATTTTCCGTCCGATTTTCCGGTCATATTAGCCGATGAAAATCGGATGAGCCAGGTATTGACCAACCTGATCAGCAATGCCATCAAGTATTCGCCAGGCGGGCAGATCAGAGTAACCGGGCAGATCAGGCCAGATTCGGTGATTGTTTGCGTAACCGACGAAGGCCCGGGAATTGCCCAATCGGACATTCCCCATGTCTTCGACCGCTTCTACCGCTCCTCGGACGCCGCTCGCAATACCAAAGGCGCTGGATTGGGGCTGTACCTGACACGGGCGATCATCGAGGCGCATGACGGCAAAATTTGGGTCGATTCCGAGGTCGGTAAAGGCGCACGCTTCTGCTTCCAGATGCCGCGCCAGGAATCCTCAGCCTGAACTGACCGCGACGTGAAAAATGGTATAATTTTGGCTTCGCCGCCGAATAAACGGGGCGAAGTGATTTCACCTGCTCAGCATGAGCAAATCGAAAACAAGAAACGCCTTAATCGGCGTGTAAAAAGTCAAAACTTAAATAGAATCGCGAGAAACGTCCATGGCAAAAGTTCAAACGAGCTGTCCCCGCTGTAAAACTCTGGTGGCTACCGAAGTCGAGCAAATTTTCGATCTGAACCAAGATCCCCAGGCCAAACAGCGACTGCTTTCCGGCCAGGTCAACTTACTGCACTGCCCCAATTGCGGCTACGATGGCATGGTTGGTACACCGGTGGTGTATCACGACCCCGAAAAAGAATTACTTCTGACCTTCTTCCCGTCCGAGATGGGACTGCCGCTGAACGAGCAGGAACGGATGATCGGTCCGTTGATTAACCAGGTGGTCAACCGTTTGCCTTTGGAAAAACGCAAAGCCTACATCCTGCGCCCACAATCCATGCTCACCTTCCAAACGATGATTGAACGCATTCTGGAAGGCGACGGCATCAGCCGCCAGATGATCGATGATCAGCAAAAAAGATTGGCGCTGCTGCAGCGTTTGCTGTCGATCCCTGCGGCTGAGTTACGTCTGGAAATTATCAAACAAGAAGAATCGTTGATCGATGAAGCCTTCTTCAGCATGTTTTCGCGCCTGATGGAAGCCACATTGGCACAGGGTGACGAACGCTCCGCCCGCGCCCTGGGAGCTTTGCAGCAGGAACTGGTGGAAAACACCGCCATTGGCAATAAAATCCAGGAGCAATCAAAAGAAGCCCAGGACGTCATCAATACCCTGAACGAAGCCAGCAAGACTGGCTTAACCCGTGAAAAACTGGTGGATATTTTCGTCGATTCCGCGGAAAGTGAAGTCCGTCTCACCACACTGGTCAGTCTGGTGCGCAATGGCCTGGATTACACCTTCTTCACGCTGCTGACCGAAAAGATCAATACCTTCGACGGTGATAAAAAGGCCCAATTAGAAGCCATGCGCGAAAAAGTATTGGGCTACATAAAGGAAATTGATGATCAGCGTCAGGGCCAGATGCTACAGACAAAAAAATTACTGGATGCAATTCTGGCTTCGCCCAACCCCGGCGATGCGATTAAAGAACATATTCAAGAAATCGATGAGTTCTTTGTGGAGTTGGTCGACCAAGAATTGAAGAAGGCCCGCGCAGCCGCTGACCTGGATCGCATTGGCAAGCTGCAAAAAATTACCGCGGTGATCGAGGAAGCCACCGCCCCCCCGCCTGAACTGGCTTTGATCGAGGAATTGCTTGGCCTGGAGAATTACGACGAACGGATGGCTTTAATGCAATCCAGGTCAGAGATGGTCACGCCTGAATTTACGCAGATGCTTGGCGGTCTAATTGCCCAGAGTGAGGCGCAAAAACAGCCGGAAGACTTGATCAGCAAATTAAAAGAAATCAACCGCATCGCGGTGCGGATCACGATGATGGCGGCGATGAAAAAGTAAGTGGAATCATCCGCTGTTGCAATTCCAGCAGGCGGGCATAAAGCCCGCCTGTTTTAATTAAATCAGCATGCGTGCCGCGCTCAACGATTTGACCGGCATCGAGAACAATGATTTCCTCCATGCGCTCGAGCCTGACCAGGCGGTGGGTGATCCACAACACGGATTTTTCAGCGAACGCAGAATGAAGCTGGTCGACGATGGCAGCTTCGGTGAGTGCATCCAGGTTTGCGGTGGGCTCGTCCAGTATGACGAAGGGCGTATCCTGCAGCAGAGCGCGGGCAATCGCCAGACGCTGCCGTTCACCGCCGCTCAGACGCAAACCGTGCTCGCCAACCCAGGTATCTAATCCTTCCGGCAATGTTGAGA
This sequence comes from Bellilinea sp., assembly GCA_036514835.1. Lineage (GTDB taxonomy): Bacteria > Chloroflexota > Anaerolineae > Anaerolineales > Anaerolineaceae > Bellilinea. The sequence continues at coordinate 3,539 of DATBWK010000110.1, read as the reverse complement.
CCCAATCCGCCAATCCCGCCTGTTGGAGTGCCATTTGAAGCGTATTATCGTTAGATCCCGGCTGCGCCAGTCGTAAATTCTGCCGTAAAGTGGCGCTGAACAAATACGAGGATTGGGAAATGACTGAATATAATCCTCGAACGGCGGAAGGCTGGAACCTTCGCAGGTCAACGCCGTTCAACCAGATCTCACCCGAGTCAAATTCCCACAATCGCAGGAGGATGTTCGCCAAAGAGGTTTTTCCCGCACCGCTGGGACCGATCAAAGCGATCTTTTTACCCGGGGACAGCATGAGGGAAATATCGTGCAAAACGGCGTCGGGGCCAGCCTCGTACTGAAAAGAGACATTACGCAATTCAAGCTCAAATGGCGGGGAAGGGAGAGCTGCCGGCTTCTCTGGGGAAGTTACCGCGGGTGTCAGCCTCTGTAGTTCAAACAGACGTGCGCCAGATTCTTGACTGGCTGAATGGTATTGTGCCGCGGTCGCCAGCGGTGAGACGGCTTCAAACGAAGCCAAAACCAGCATGGCAAGGACCGGCAGCATAAACCCCTCAAGGCTGCCATTAGCAACCAGTGGGATCGCCAGCCATAATACCGCCAACATGGTCACGTTGGTGAGCAGGCCGTTGGAAGCATTGATCCAGGCGCTGCCCCAAACCAGGTGACGCTGGGCGCGCGCCAATTTAGTAGTTAAGTCATTCAGCATCTGACTGGTGCTCCCTGCGTGATTATAGGCGGTCAAATCGCTCATCCCCTGGATGGCTGCAACCAGGCCTATACTCAGGCGAGCTTTCAAAGTCACCACTGCCCGCCCGGCTTCCCGGCTCACGAAATAAGCCGCCGCTGGGATAGCGAAACCGCTCAAAATCAGACCGCCAGCCAATATAAGTCCCAACCGGGCATCAAACCGGCCAATGAATAGCCCCATACCCACGATGGTCAAACCGGCAGCGGCGTAGGGCGCCACCACCCGCACATAAAAATTTTCCAACGTGTCAACATCGGTCAGAATACGGTTGAGCAGGTCGCCGGACGAAAAATCTTGCAGCCTGGCCGGAGCCAGCGGTTCGATGGTGCGGTAGAGCCAGGTCCGCAGCCTGGCCAACAGGCGAAAATTAACCGAATGCGCGGTGAGGCGTTCCAGATAGCGAAAGATTCCGCGCGAAATGCCAAAAAACCGGACGCCGACGATGGCAACTTGCAGCACCGCGATGGAGGGTTGTAATGCTGCACGCGAGATCAGATAGGCCGAAGTGCCCAACAAGCCGATGCCGCTGGCGACGGTGGCAGTGGATAGGAGCACCGAAAGCAGCACCCAGCCGGAAAACGGTTTCAAGAATTGCAGCAGCTGCCAGGTTGTTTTCATGCCTCACCGCCGCCATAAACCCGTAAAAGACGGGCGTATGCTCCGTCGGCAGCCGACAAAGATCGGTGAGCGCCAGCCTCGACGATGCGCCCGTGATCCAACACCAGGATTTGGTCGGCGCGGTAAACCGTCGGCAGGCGGTGGGCGATGATCAGCACGGTTCGCCTGGAACTCAATCGCTGCATGGTTTCTTCTAAAACCACCTCCTGTGCCAGGTCCAGGTGTGCAGTTGGCTCGTCCAACACCACAAGCGGCACATCCAGCAGAAAAGCGCGCGCCAGCGCCAGACGCTGCAACTCGCCGCCGCTCAAGCGGGCGCCGCCCTCGCCAAGGACCGTGTCATAGCCGGCGAGCAGCGATAGGATGCGTTCATGAAGCAAGGCTGACTGTGCTGCGGCTTGAATTTCCTTCGAGGTTGCCTCAGGTTTTCCCAACGCGATATTTTCAGCGATCGACGTTTGAAAGATGACTGGCTGTTGCGGCACCCAGGCGACCTGCTGACGCCAAATTGAAGATGGGATCTTTTCCATGGATACCCCATCCACCAGCACCTGTCCGGAGGTTGGGAGCGAAAAACGAAGCAGCAGGTTTGCCAGCGTGCTTTTCCCGGATCCGGTAGCGCCGACCAGGGCAGTCATTTGATCGCGCTCCAGTTGAAAACTGACTCCCTCTACCGCTGGATGGGCTTGTCCGGGATAGGTGTAACTGACGTTCTCGAACCGAATGAGCTTTGGAGACTGTATTTTTTGAACTGCTGAAATGCCAGAATCAACCGGCTCAGGCAGACCGGGTGTGTTCAGTAGCGCGAAAATTTGGCGGGCAGCCTGTATTCCGTTTGCGCCGGCATGGAAGCGTTGACCCAGCAGACGCAGCGGCAGGTAGAATTCCGGCGCCAATAGCAAAATAAAGAAGGCTTGCTCAAAAAACAAATCTCCGCGCAGTAGCCGCAGCCCAATCTGTACCGCGATCAAAGCCGTACTGATCGCACCCACCATCTCGAGCACCAACGCTGATAAAAAAGTCACCCGCAGGACGTTCATGGTAGTCAGGCGGTACTGTTCGGCAGCCTGGGTTACTCTTTCAGCCTGGCGCTGGCTCTGCCCTAGCAATTTCAATTCCCGCAATCCCTGCAGGGTGTCCAGAAAATAGGCGCTCAAGCGGCTGAGGTTGTTCCATTGCCGCCGCGTGGCGGCTTCCGCAGCTTTGCCGATCAACACCATAAAAATCGGGATGAGCGGCGCAGTCAGCACCAAAATCAGACCCGTGAGCCAGTCCACTGGAAAAACTGCCACCAATATAGTCAACGGCACCAGGCCTGCCAGCGCCACTTGCGGCAGATACTGGCTGAAATAAGCATCCAGCGACTCCAAGCCCTGCAGGGCAGTATTGGCTAATTCGCCGCTGTTTTCACCGCGCGTAAAGGCTGGACCAAGCTGAAACAGATGGTCTATCAACTGGCGGCGCAAGTTCTCTTTCACGCTCACTGCCAGATGACCGGCGGCTGCATCCGCACCCCAGGAAATCAACGCCCGGGCGGCTAAAATCACCAGCAGCGGGATAAACATCCAGGCGATCGCTGCCCGCGTTTGTCCACCGATAAATACCGCCGCCAGAATTGCACTCAACGTGCGCGCTTGCAGGATCACCACCACGCCGCCGGCAACTCCCAGGAAGACCGTCAATGCCAGCAAACGCCAGTCACGGCGTGCTGCCTGCAGCAAATCGCGGTTGAAATTCATGGGATGGTCAGATTACGAATCAGGACATGGCTGCTTTGAGCCCGCTGATGGCAGGAATGGGCGTGGGGTCAACACCATAGGCGACCGCCAGGTAATAGGCGGTGTAATCACCAAAATGCAGCGCCGTCCACAGTTGTGCCAGGCGGGTGCTGCCCTTGGCCTGGTAAAAATCGGTGCCCATGCCGGCGACCATGAACGAACGCTGGGTCAACTCGCTGCGCAATTTATTGCGTGGATGATCGGCAGTTGAGCGCAGGAAAATGACAAGGGTATTCGTCAAAATGGCTTCTGGGTTTTCAATCCCCGCCAGAGAGTTGTGGTCAGCTTCTGGCAGTGCTTCAAACTGCCCCCAGGCTTTGGCCAATTCGCTAACCTGACCCTTCCAGCGGCGCGCCACCGGCGCCAGCAGCCCGGATCCTAATATCACGACACCG
>DATBWK010000109.1:0-11194 GCA_036514835.1 Bellilinea sp. | reverse complement strand
ACAGCGATACGCTGTACGCCGCCAGTCAACCGGTCAGCGCCAGTGAAGGGGTGCAATTCGTCTCGGCAGAGACGGTCAACTCGCTGCTGGTGCGCGGTGATGTGGACGAATACGACGTTATTTCCTACACGCCTCAGGTCAACGCTGCCGAGCTGCGGGAAGCCGGCACCCTGTATCCCTTCGAGGTGACCGCTGTGTACTTGCAGCTGCCGGCTAGTCTGCCCGATCGGGTGGGTCAGCTGGCTGAGCGGATTGTCAGCGGCGCCGGCAGCCCGTATGATCAGGCGCTGCGCATTCAGAATTACTTGCGGGAAAACCTCACCTATGACCTGACGGTAGACCAGGCGCCAGAAAATTCCGATGTGGTCGATGATTTTCTATTTGCCACGCAGCGCGGATTCTGCTCGCATTTTGCCAGCGCCATGGTAGTCATGCTGCGCACCCAGGGCATTCCGGCGCGCGTGGCGAGCGGCTATGCCATGGGCAGCTATGATTTTGAGCGTAGTGAATACCGGGTGCCTGCCGATGCTGCCCACGCCTGGGTGGAAGTGTATTTTCCGACCTACGGCTGGATCGAGTTCGAGCCGACCGCGGCAGTAGGCACCATCCACTACCCGGAGGTGGTGCCGGGTAACACCCTGCCGCAGCCGGTAAGCCAGCCAAAGGTGTGGGAAGGCAACTGGATCTGGGCGCTGGTAGCCGGCGGAATCATTCTGCTGGCGGTTGGAGCGCTGCTTGTCCTGCGTCAGCGTCTGGCGTGGGGCGGGCAAACTTCAACGCTGAGCGGGCAATCCGCCGACTTTTACCGCCGGGTGCGGCGGACGCTGGGCTGGTTGGGGCTAAAAGCGCCGGCAGCAATCACGCCGCAAGAGTTTCTGCGCCAGCAGCGGGCAACCTTGCAAGACGCTCCGCGCCTGAACGCCGCGCTTCAGGCAGTCACCGCCTTGCATGAGCAGGCGGTATATAGTCCGCACCCGCCGGAGGTGGTTGAGCTGCGGTCAGCCTGGCGCGCCTGGCAGAATAGCTGGCGTGAATGTGGACGGTTGGCCTGGAAACGGATTACGAATAAGCTTGCGCGCTAAATAAACCGGTATTTATTGTAACGATATAGAGCAAAATTTCATTTCGCTCACGCAAAATACAATTTTGCGCTACATGAACCGACAGAGACTATAAATTGGATTCGCTATTCTGTATTCGTCAGATGACATGTATGCAAGAAAAAAAATATCATTACCGCATAATCAACGGAAAATACATTACCGGTGCAATTCCACACCCTATTTGTCCGGCTTGATAAACATTCAGATAGCCATAGCCATATGTATAATTTCCGGCGCCTTTTTCCGGCCCTCCACACGATCCAGCAGGTGAGGCACCAGCGCTGAATTGCAGTAATGCGAAAGTCAGGCCGATATTTCCAACAAGGTATGGATTGCACGACCAAAGGAGTGCTACCGCCCCAGATGCATGCGGGGCAGCCATGGATGTCCCATTACTCGTTGCCCACCCACCCAGGTAATAGGCAGACAAAATATCCACACCCGGTGCAGAAATATTTGGTTTCGTATAGGGCAGGTCTCCCAGAGCATTTGGGCCAGTACTTGAAAACCATGCAATGCTCCCAGAAACACTGTGTGCAGCGACTGTCATTCCTTCGGGATAATCCGCCGGAGATCCTATATTTTGACATGGATCCGAACTAGTGGTGCTGTTGCCAGCAGAAAACACCGGAAAAATTCCGGCAGCCCTCCAGGCAATCACTTTATTGCGGAACCAGATGTCGGAAACAGTATCACCCCAGGAATTATTGACCACATGTGGACGGTTAGCGACACTGTCTGCAGGTAGGAGAATCCAATCTGCACAGGCGTTCAAAGCCGCCTCGCTCGCATTTTCTCCAACAAACGCTTTACAAGCTATCCACGTTGCATGAGGTGCCATTCCCACATTATTTGAAAGGCTAGGGCTATTACTCCCCACCATGGTACCCATGGTATGCGTACCATGACCATGATCGTCATATGGCGCAGTTGTTGAGGTTGTCGCGTCTTTCCAACAAGCAGAGAAGGGTAAATTACCCCCAGCGCAACGATAGGCTCCTGCAAGTGCAGGGTGTGAGGAATTTACCCCAGTGTCGATGTTTGCAACGATAATCCCCTCGCCTTGCCGTTGGAAAGTGCTCCAAAATGACGGTGCACCTGTATCGCTAATTCCCCAGGCAGTCGTGGCTTGCAATTCCGCCTGTGGCAGTCTGATTTCCACCGCTCTCGCTAACACTTCATCCACCGGTTCAAGCCGCACCACGATCGGTGCGCGGACGCGTGCCACCTCTGGTAGATTGGCAACCGCCTCCAGAGCGCGCTGACTGCCGCCATGCACCACCACTACATTACTGGCAAAATAGGAGGTAAAACGCGCTCCCTGGCGTTCCAGCTGACCTCTGACGCCCTTCTGGCTCTGGTCGGCAGCCGCTTTGAGTGTATCCACCACATACTGCCCGCGCTCATTCCAGTCGGTGATCGCATAGGCTGCGCTCAAATCAGCCTGCTCAGCCATTTCGATCACAAAATCAGCGCTGCCGTTGACCTGAATTTCCTCCGACAGCTTCGATTCAACACGTTCCTGCGGAGAAATCACCTGGGCAGCCGCCGGCCGCGGCAGAAGTAAACCGGTTAGCACGCTAACGAGAATAATCCCCGCGATTCCAGCCAATCCGGGGTGGAACTGAGCCTTCACACCAATAATGTTCTTTCGCAAGCGTGGATTATCCCGATTCCGGCGTCAGTCCCAACTGATGAGCTTCGTCATAACTCAACACATCGGGTGATTCGACCACTGCCGGCGTATCCGTCAGAGCTGTCTCCCAGTATTCATCCGTCTTTTGGGTATCCATACTTTTTTCGGACTTTTCCACCAATGCTTGCAGGGTCTCTTCGGAATAATCTGTAAAGGGTCCTACCAGGTTCTCGGTGGTTTCAAAGGCTGGCACTACGGGCAGCTTTTCAGTTTTCTTTACCGGTTTTTCCACCGACTTCGCCGCCTGGGATTTACCAACTGACGGTTCTTTAACCGGCGCTCGTTTGTCCGCGGGCTCCGGTTTTGCTTCGGTTGCAAACGGTACAGCCGACTTTTCTTCTGCCGGTTGCCTGGCAGCCGGTTTGGCGGCGGTCTTGGCGACGGTGTCTATGATCGAGTGTTTGGGCGCCGCATGCTTACCGGGCGCAACGGGTGGTTCAGGCGGCGGGGTAGAAACAGCAGGTACTGCCCGGAAATCAATGCCAGTTTGATCTAAAATGCGGACCAACTGCGCCTGGGCATTCAGCGCTTCTTCCAGCGCCAGTGCCGAGCGTAATCCGCTCTTATCAGCGCCCAGCCCGATCACCAGAGCGTAGTCTCCTACCGGAGCGGCAATCAACTGCTGTTCCGGTCCGCGTAATACGATCGCCCCCTGCGGAATACCGCTATTGACCAGGCGCGACGCTTTCTGCAGCGCGCCGAGGGCAGCCAGAATCGTCGCAGCCCACTGTTTATCAAATTCAAAATCGGTGCGCGCGCCGGTTTGCGCCACCACCTTGCCGCGGTCATCTGCCAACAGCACCAGCGCCGCTCCCAGCGCCTTGCGCAATCCCTGTAGTACGCCGGGCAGATCGGTCGTGAGCGGCGCCTCGACACCTTTGCTCGTCTGAGGTTGCTCGAGCACAGGCGGCTGCAACCCAAGCAGTTCGCCGGTGACGGCCAAAAATTCCGACATCAGGAAGGGTTTGGGCATAAAGCGGTCAGCGCCTACGGCAGTAGCCCTGGCAGGGATGTCTTTATCCGGCATTCCGGTGATCAGCAGGATTTTCATGGTACTGCCGCGTTCGCGCAGGCGTCTGGTTAAATCCAATCCAGACATACCCGGCAGGCGGATATCCACTACCAGCAAGTCCAACGGCTGGCGGGCATGTTCGAGCAGCGCTTCTTCGGCTGAGGGCACCAATTTCACATCCAGGCCAGCCCCCAACGTCTCAACGGCAGCTCGCAGCATGCGGCCTAATTCAAATGCATCGTCAACAATCAGTACCCGCTTTACGGACATTTTCCCTCGGATTATTAACGCTTGGAGATGAAATGATTATAGCAGAACCACTGGTAGATGCATCTTTCCGGTAAGGCTTATCAAAACTGACGATTGTGGTTTTTACAATGCTATGGGCAATCGCCGCCCGTTGCCAGCGATTCCAGGTTCCAGAATTCGCTGCGCGCGCTGCTATCCACCTGCAATCCGCATAGGTCGGGACGGGCAGCCGTGAGGTGCACGGTGTAATACAACGGCAAGACTGGCAGTTCCTGGATGAACAATTCCTGCACAGACCGATTGGCAGCAGAATAGGTTTCCAGCGAGCCCGGGTCAGCGTCAAGCGCCGATTGACAGGCCGCGTCGAAAGCCGGGTTGCTCCAGCCGGTGATATTTACGCCCAGCCAGCCGTTGTCCGCCGCGGGAATTTGAGGGGTGGTGAAGAGAAAGCAGGGTGATTCGCGTCCGGATTGCCAGGCAAACTGGGCCAGGTCGAAGTTGCGGCCGAATAAGATGCCATCAGGCCCGGGTGCGTACAACAATCCGGTATCCATGGCCTGTACCGTGACCTTCACGCCGCAGGATCCCAGCATTTGGGCAATGCGGGCGGCGGTGGAGACCCGCAGCTTCTCGCTGGTAGTGGCATAGGTGACAGCCAGCGGCGTGCCATCCAGCACATTGGCGACCCCGGCTGCCAGACGAGGTGTCGCCGGGTCATTATCCGAATCGAGCCAGCCCGCCTGGTCCAGCAATTGGGCTCCGGCGGCCGGGTCAAAAGCGATCTGCGGCAAGTCGGCAGCATACAATGGATGATCGGGAGGGAAGAATCCGTCGGCGACCTGCGACTGGTTGAACAACAACTCGCTGACCAGCGCCTGGCGGTCAATGCAAGCCGCAAAGGCTTGCCGCACGCGGATATCGCCGAAAAAGTCCTGGCGGGTGACCAAAAAGGGATTCAAACCGGCGTCATAGGCAGCTGGTTGCACGCCAAAATCGAGATGTTCCCATTCCGGGCCCAAACTGACAAAGGTCTGGATGCGCCCGTCGAGTTCGGTGATGCGCACTGAACTCAACTGATCTTCCAGCAGCGTGGTTTCATCCACAATGTCACACTCACCCTCAACCAATGCCGCCAGGTTGTTGTCGGCCTGGTCGCCGAGGAAGCGGAATGTGAGTTTGTCAAAACGCGGCAGCCCTTCACTGGCGCGGAAGTAATTGGGGTTGCGCGTCAGTTGGATCGATTCATTGGCTGTCCAGGATTCGATGATATACGGCCCCCAGCCCAGCGGCGTGCGGCTCGACTGGTCAGCCGTCAAAAGTTCGGCCGGGGAAAGCGAACTGTACGCATGCTGCGGCAGCGGGATGAAAAAGTATGCCGCAGGCTCATCGGTGCGGTAGCCGGGTACACCGGTCCATACCACGGTAATTTCATCCAGCGCGGTGTAGCTCTCGGTGCGGTCGATCGCCAGCGGGTTGACCGGCGTTGCCGGATCGGATGCCACCTTGAAGGAGTAGACCGAGTCGGCAGCGGTCAATGGCGTACCGTCGGACCAGGTCAGGCCGCCGATCAAGCGGTAGGTGAGCCGCTGCTGATTCATCTCCAGGGGACTGGCGCCGTCCCAGGCGACCGCGCAGCTGGCGTCGCTGCAGCCCGAGGGGAGAACATTCAAACCAGTTTCCAGCGGCGCCAGGTTGCCGTTGGCATCCAACACCATCTGCCCGCGCTGAACGGTCACTGGCGAAGTTAGCGCGTCGCCGTTGGCAAGCGAGGGCAATCCGGTCAGGATTACCGGTTGGTCAACATAGCCGCGCCGGTCAAAGGGTCCGTCGTAGACGGCTTCGAGCACGCTCCATTGCGCCCGCGACGATCCGCCGTACAGGTACAGGCTGAGCGGTTCGCGGCCCAGGCAGACGGTTAAGGCGCTGGGCGGCTCGGGCGTAGCGGTCGGCGTGGCGCTAGGGCTATCGGTTGGCGTTAGCGGCAGGGTGGTTGGGGTGGGTGTTCCATTGCAGGCTGTCAAAAGTATGGCTGCCAGCAGTAGGACGACGGTGATCGAATTGCGTCGAGGCATGCGGGGTTTCCTTATCGAGTTGCGGTCAATTATAACCAATGTAGCGCGAAATTATATTTCGCGTGCGCAAAATGCAATTTTGCGCCACACAATAAAAAGAGCGGCAGGTGTTCTGCCGCTCTTTGGTCTTCGCGTAATCGATCTTACTGGGTGCCCTGCAGGCGCGGATCGAGCGCGTCGCGCAGGCCGTCACCCAGGAAGGTGAACGCCAGCACTACCAGCGATACCGCGATAGCCGGCGCCAACAGCAGCCAGGGCTGCGCGTTGATGGCGGTCTGACCCTCCAGCATCGATGCACCCCAACTGGTGATGAAGAAATCGTTTGGGTTGGTGGAAGGGATCAAACCAAGACCAAGGTACCCCAGTATGGCTTCGGTAATAATGTAACCCGGGATGGACATGGCTGTTAAGATAATGACGGGGCTAAGCGCGTTTGGTAGAATATGGCGGAACATAATGCGCGAGTCGGTGGCGCCCATGCAGCGCGCTGCTTCGATGAATTCCTTCTCTTTCAAAGACAACGTTTGCCCGCGCACAATCCGTGCGAATCCGACCCAGCCTACAACTGCCAGAGCGCTAAACAACAAGAATAGCCCGTTCAGTAATTGACCTATATAGGTTTGCCGCAGCGTGACCATGACGATGATAAAGAACAGCAGGTCCGGAAAGGCATAAAACACATCGGTTAATCGCATCAAAAGGTTATCGATTCGGCCGCCGCGGTAGCCTGCGAACAATCCAACAATCGTTCCGATAATGATAACGATGGCGGTTGGTAAAAATCCGACCGTCATGGACACACGCGCGCCGTACAGCGTGCGGCTGAGCACGTCACGACCGAGGGTGTCGGTGCCGAAAAGAAAGGACGGATTGCTGGCTTTACCATTCGGACCCAATTCGAGCCAGGCAGGCGGCAAGAAACCCTGACCAGCATTGATTTTAAGCGGGTTATGCGGGGCGATGACACTGGCAAATAGAGCCAACAGCGTAAAAATGACGATTACGATCATTCCCACAACTGAGGCTTTATTTTTTATCAAGCGTGACCAGGCATCCATCCACAGGCTGCGCGGTTTGACGGACATATTGGTCAAATCGGCAATGTGTGCCTGCGTCTGACCGGATGTAGGGTGAGAAACTTGGGTTGTCATATGGATACCTATTAATCCAGCCGAATCCGTGGATCCAGGAAGACATAAACGACATCAACGCTGACGTTTGCCAAAGCCACCAAAACCGCGTAAATCAAAGTTGTTCCCATGATCATGGAGTAATCACGCTGGCCAATGGCGGTCACGTAAGCACGTCCCATACCCGGGAAACCAAACATCGTCTCGATAATAAAAGAACCGGTTACCAAACCTGCCAGAGCCGGGCCAAGGATGGTAACAACGGGAATAAGCGAGTTTTTAATCATATGCCGGACGATGACCACGCGTTCGGACAAGCCTTTCGACCGGGCGGTGCGAATAAAATCCTGGCGCATCGTCTCCAGCATGGAGGCGCGGGTCAGCCGCGCGGTGCGCGCCATAGTGCCAAACCCTAAAATCACAGCTGGCAGGACCCATACGCTGACTTCATCCCAACTTCTCGGAACGATATTGACCATATGCAGCGTAGAAGCAAAAATAATAATTAAAAATATCGCCATTACAAAGTTTGGCACTGAGATGCCAAGGGTGACGATAAAGAGGCTGAAATAGTCAATCATCGTGTTTTGCTTGAGGGCCGAAATCACCCCGGCTGGAATACCAATGATGATGGCAAAGAGCAGTGAATACACACCCAGCCGCATTGAATAACCGAACCGGCTGTATAAAATATTCTTTTCTTCCGGAGGTCTAAATAAAATTTGTTGGATAGTCAACCCACGCTGGCGGTACGAAGGGCCAAGATCGCCGCAAATCAGCCCACAGTCAAATTTTCCTTCACTGGTTACGTCGCCGATGAGATAAGCCATGAACTGGCGCCACAGCGGTTTATCCAGCCCGTAGTATTCATTCAGCATATTTTGGGTCGCGGGGTCGACCTGACGTGCGCTCAGGTCGCGATCCCAGGGGCCGCCCGGAGCAGCATGCATCAGGATAAATGTGATCGTGGATACGACCAAAATCACCGGGATCAGCCATAACATGCGGCGCAGCAGAAATTTACCCATATCTCTAAGGTCCTAATTTTTAGTTTCGCCGCAAGTCAAAGCTTGCGGGATTTTGGCCGGTTCTGCCTGTTGCCAGACAGAACCGGCCAATTGGTTAACTTCGTTCAGTGATGACTGTCGAAGACTTACGGCAGCATCGTGGTGTCGATGGTGATCGCCAGCGGGGCAACATCGCCCACCCAACCGGCATCCTGCGGGGTCTGAATGATACCCTTGACCCACGGTTTTACCAGGTAGGCGTTAACATTGTTCCACATGAAAGCCACTGGGGCGCCGTCGGTCAGCATACGCTGGGCTTCGGCGTAGATGGGCATACGGGCTTCGGGATCAACTGTTGAGTCAGCTTCGACCAGTTTGGCATCCAGATCAGGATTGGAGTAGCCAATGCGGTCGCCGAAGGCGCCGGTCTTCCAGTACACGGAGAGCCAGTTCTGGGGATCGGGGTAGTCCGCGCACCAACCAAGGATGAACATCTGCGGGGCAGTGTTGATGTCCTTGGTTAAAGCGGTGTAGGTGGTGGATTCTACCGGGTTGAGCTTGATATCGACGCCCAAAACTTCCTTATACTTGGCAACCAGCCACTCATTGCGGACGCGGTTACGCGGGGTGTCGGAGAAGGTTTGGAGCAGTTCAACCGCAGCACCGGTCGGGTCGAGCAGCGCGCCGTTTTCAACAGTGTAGCCGGATTCGGCCAGGGCAGCCTGCGCAGCGGCAGGATCAAAGCCCCAGCGGTTTTCTTCAGCGTCATAACCCGGAAAGCCCTTGGGGATCCAGGTCAGCGTCGGGGAACCCAAGCCGTTGAGCACATCCCTTACCCATGATTCGCGATCGAGCGCCATGGCAAAGGCTTCACGAACCTTTTGGTTGGTGAAGGGTTCCTTGAGCTGGTGGAACATGACAGCGAAGGTGCAGGAGCCGGGATAGATATTGGCTTCGGCATTCAGGGCGGCATCGTTCTGGATGGTGGCTAAGTCTTCAGCAGCAATTCCAATGATGTCGAATTCGTTGTTCTTGTAGGCTTCGAAGGAAACAGCTGAGTCGGTGATGTAGCGGAACTCCAGGTTGTAAGTAGCTACGCCGCCCCAGTAATTGGGGTTGGGTTCAAAGAAACCCTTCACGTAGGGTTCCAGTGATTTGACCACGAATGGGCCGTTACCCACATGGAATTTGGAGGAAGTCCACCAGATGTCTCCGCCTTCCGCAATCAGTTCTTCCTTAGCGGGGAAAGTTACCCACAGGGACATGACAGTGTGGAAGTAGGGGGCTGATTGGGCAAGGCCGATCTTGACGATGCGGCAGTCAGCCTGTTCGTAATCGGTGCAGGCATTGCCAGCCATGTCAAGAGCTGCGATTTTGACACCAGCGCGCAGTTCGGGCAGGGTGGGATCTTCGGCATAGCGCCATTCTTTCGCGCCGGCGATGTCATCGGTGATGGCAGCATACTCGCCAGCGGTGACGGGATCGACGTTGCGGAAGAGCGAATACTCAAAGCGCTTGGCATTTAACAGGGTGCCGTCGGAGTACTTGAGGCCTTCGCGCAGGGTGAAGGTCAACTCGGTGGCGTCGGCATTGTATTCCCAGGACTCTGCAGCACCAGGAACGGTGTTGAGTTCAGCATCCAGGGTGGTCAGACCTTCATACATCATCTTGAGGTGAGCGATTTCGTTCACGAAGGATGATTTCTGCGGGTCAATCATATCAGGCCAGGAGCCTAAGTTGATGCGCAGGGTCGGCGTTTCAGCAGCTTCGGGGGCCGGAGTCGCAGTTACGACGACGGTTTCGCCTTCCTTCTCGATGACAACAGTCTCCACGATGGTCTCGGGAGTTGCCGCTGCAGGTTGGCAAGCAGAAAGTACAAAGCTGGCCATGATCAAGAGCGACACGAGCACAAACAATTTGGATCGCATGTGATTCTCCTCCTTACAGGATAAAAGGGAAACAAACAGTGGTCGAAACCAGTTTGGTTTCTTTGACACAAATCTTACGATTGACCTACCGTTTACCACCTCCCTTCAAAGAGTTGCCAGTCAATGCTATCGACAATTAAACCATGTGGCAGGCTACCCAGTGATCCGGGGCAACCTCGCGGAATTCAGGTTTCTTCTCTTTGCAAATTTCAGCTGCCAAAGGGCAGCGTGTGCGGAACCGGCAGCCGGAGGGCGGGTTGACAGGGGATGGAACGTCGCCGGTCAGGATGACACGCTTGCGGGTGGCTTCAATCACCGGGTCCGGAATGGGCACGGCCGAAAGCAGCGCCTGCGTATAGGGATGCAGCGGGTGCGCGTACAGTTCATCCCGCGTCGTAAGTTCAACGATAATGCCGAGGTACATCACAGCCACCCGGTCGCTGATGTGGCGCACCATCGACAAGTCATGAGCGATGAAAAGATAAGTCAGTCCTAACTGGGCTTGAAGATCCTCCAGCAGGTTTACTACCTGGGCCTGAATGGACACATCCAGCGCGGAAATGGGTTCGTCGCAGACGATCAAGGCTGGTTCCAACGCAAGAGAGCGGGCTATGCCAATACGCTGACGCTGTCCACCGGAGAATTCGTGGGGGTAGCGGCTGGTATAAGCCGGATTAAGACCGACCAGTTTAAGCAGCCGTTCAGCGTGACCTTGAGCATCTTTCTGGGTAGTCAAGTCATGAATGAGCATCGGCTCGGTGATGATTTGGCCGACGGTCATACGCGGGTTGAGGCTGGCGTATGGATCCTGGAAAATCATCTGCATACGGCGGCGCGTTTTACGCAGGGCCTCGCCTTTGAGCTTGACCAGGTCCTTGCCTTCATAAAAAACACTGCCGGATGTTGGCCGGTGCAGTTGTAAAATCGCACGCCCGGTTGTGGATTTACCACAGCCGGATTCCCCCACCAGCCCAAGGGTTTCACCTTTTCGAATATC
>DATBWK010000108.1:0-4637 GCA_036514835.1 Bellilinea sp. | reverse complement strand
AAACCTGCACCCCGCGGTTGGTGACCATCTGCAGCTTCAACCCGCCGCCTTCAACTTTTTGCAGCGCTTTACCAATGACCTGCCCATTGCGGCCGTCTTTATCCCAGTCGATATACACATCCACCCCGTTGAACGTTTTCTTGACCGGCGTTGAAGGGGCCAGGTTAATCGACATTCGCCCGCCCTTGAAGGTCACCGGCGCCAATTGCTGCGGCAGCTGCCCCAGCCGGGCAATGATCGCATCGGCAAAGCCCAATGTGCCCACTTTCTTCACGCTGACGCCCTCGCGGTAGATATCGCGGGTGTGATAGCCATCCTCCAGGGTGCGCTGCCAGGCATTGTGAATTTTCTCCCCGTATTCTGCCAAACCAAGATGCACCAGCATCATAATGGCTGCCTGCAAAAAGCCGGATGGGTTGGAATCATCCTTGCCGGCCCACTTGGGTGCTGAGCCGTGAATGGCCTCGAACATGGCGCTGGTGCGGCCAATATTGGCCGAGCCGCCCAGCCCCACCGAGCCGGAAACCTGGGCTGCCACATCGGAAATGATGTCGCCGTACAGGTTGGGGGTCACGATCACATCCAGCGTCTCGGGTTTGGCTGCCACACGCGCGGCGCCGATGTCAATGATCATGTGATCGGTGGCGATATCGGGGTACTCTTTGGCGACCGTCTGGAAGATGCGCTCAAACAACCCGTCGGTGATCTTCATGATGTTGTTTTTGGTCATGCAGGTCACCGTTTTCCGGTCGTAGGCGCGCGCATATTCGAAGGCATAGCGGATCACACTTTCGGAACCCGGTTTGCTAATCAGCTTGAGCGCTACCGTCATCTCCGGCGTTTGCTGATATTCGATCCCGCCATATAGGTCCTCTTCGTTCTCGCGCACGATGACAATATCCATCTTTGGGAAATTGCATGGCACATACGGGGTGTAAGCCTTCACTGGCCGTACGTTGGCGAAAAGCCCCAAAGCTTTGCGCATGGTGACATTGATCGATTTGTAACCGCCGCCTAATGGCGTGGTGATAGGCGCTTTGAGCATCACCTTGTTGCGCCGAATGATATCCCAGGCGTCGTTCGAGATGCCGGTATTGATACCCTTTAAATAGACCTGCTCGCCGACCTCTACCACATCATAATCCAGCGGGACATTGGCTCCCTCGAAAATATGCAGTACCGCTTTCAGCAGTTCTGGTCCGATGCCGTCGCCGGCTGCTACGGTGATCCGTTGTTTTTCCATTGCGCCCTCTTTTCGAATAAGCATAGGTGGAATAATTACTTAACCAATTGATTTATTCTTGATCACAGCCTCAACTTCGACCGTCACTGGCAGCCGCAAGGATTGCGCTGTATGACAACCTCGTTCAGCATGTGCCAACAGCTGTTGAATTTGTTGCTCCGGAGACGGACTGTCCACGGTCACGCGGTAGATGACCTTCTGGAAGGCAGCTCCTGGTCCGCCAATGTCGAATTTATCGCCCGAATCAAAAGTTGCCCGCAAATCTACGTCCACGTCCATCAAAATCACGTTGTAAAGGTGTGCAAACTGCACCATTTGCGAGAGCAGTCAGAAGGCGGCTCCCGCCAGAAAGTACTCCAGCGGACTGGCTGCCGCATCGTCTCCGCCGCGGGCTGCCGGTTCGTCACAGCTAAAATGATATTTGCCAATGCGGCCTTGCAGCAGAGCATTTTTGACCAGTTTGGCGGTCGCCCGCAGAGTCACCGTGGAACTGCCGGCTTGTGTCAGGTAAAGCGCTTTGCTTTCGTCATAGGCCTGACCCATTCGTTCCAGGTCGACTCGTCCGGCTGATTCAGCCATCACATTCCCCTTCCATCATCCACCACAAACAGATCTACGAATTCATTAACCGCCATGCCTTCCAGCCTTTCCTGATCTGTACAAACATCCATTATTTTTAGCGCCTGTTCTGGCGTGAACTGTCGCGCCAGATTGGTTTTGAATTTCTCGATCAGCAGCGGAATTCCCTCAGCGCGCCGCCGGCGGTGACCCAGCGGATACTCCACCACAACGTCCTCGGATTTTGTGCCATCGCGGAAAAATACCTGCACGGCATTGCTGATCGAACGTTTTTCCGGATCCAGATAGTCCCGGCTGTATTGCGGGTTTTCCACCAGCACCATTTTTTCGCGCAATGCATCAATACGCGGATCACTGGCGCGGGCATCTTCATAATCTTCCGCAGTTAATTTGCCAAAAATCAGACCGACCGCGGTCATGTATTGAATACAGTGGTCGCGGTCAGCCGGGTTGTGGAGCGGACCGACCTTGTCGATGATGCGTATGGCCGACTCGTGGGTGGTAATGACAATTTTTTCGATTTCATCCAGCCGGGTGTACACCTCAGGGTGGAGCAGAATCGCCGCTTCCACCGCGGTTTGAGCATGGAACTCGGCCGGGAATGAGACCTTAAAAAGCACGTTCTCCATCACATAAGAGCCGTACGGCCGTTCCAGTTGAAACGGCTGGCCTTTGAACAGCACATCATAGAAACCCCAGGTAGGAGCAGTCAAGGCTGAGGGGTAGCCCATTTCGCCGCGCAGCGCCATCAGTGCCAGGCGCACTGCCCGCGAGGTGGCGTCTCCGGCTGCCCAGGACTTTCGCGAGCCGGTGTTAGGCGCATGACGGTAGGTACGCAGCGCCTGTCCATCGATCCAGGCATTGGAAAGCGCATTGACAATCTGCTCTCGTGTGCCGCCCAGCAAGGCCGTCACCACCGCGGTACTGGCTACCTTGACCAACAGCACATGATCCAGCCCAACCCGGTTGAAGCTATTCTTCAGGGCTAACACGCCTTGAATTTCATGGGCTTTGATCATGGCGGTGAGGACCGCGTGCATGGTATGCGGAGTTTTGCCCTCGGCTAAATTGCTGCGCGACTGCCAGTCCGCCGCGGCAAGAATACCGCCAAGATTATCCGAAGGATGGCCCCATTCCGCTGCCAGCCAGGTATCGTTGAAATCCAGCCAGCGGATCATGGCGCCAATATTGAAGGCAGCGGTGACCGGGTCCAGGATGTATGCAGTCCCAGGAACACGTGCGCCGTTTGGCACCACCGTCCCCGGCACGATTGGTCCGAGCAGTTTGGTAAAGGCCGGGTAGGACAAAGCCTCCAGCCCGCAGCCTAGAGTATCCATTAAACACAGACGGGCGGTATGGTAGGCTTTGCTACTGTCGATTACCAGGTTGCTGGCGTAATCGGCAATATCCACCAGAACCTGGTCTGGCTGCGGCCGGACGTTCGAAATGTGACCCGACATCAGCGCGGCTTATCCGCGCTTGTTGAGCGGGATAAATTCGAGCGGGTCGGGACCGGTGTAATTGGCCGCCGGGCGAATGATCTTGCCATCCTGGCGCTGCTCGATAATGTGCGCCGACCATCCAGAAACGCGCGCCATGACAAATAATGGGGTGAACATGAAAGTGGGAATGCCCAGCATGTGATAAGCCACCGCGCTGTACCAATCCAGGTTGGGGAACATGCGTTTCTCGTCCCACATTACATCTTCAATTTTCTCGGCAATATCGCACAGAGTCTCGTCGCCGAAGTCCTTGCACAGCGAGCAGGACAGGCCTTTGAGAATCTTGGCGCGTGGGTCTGAGATGGTATAGACCGGGTGGCCAAACCCCAGAATGATGCCTTTATTCTCCAGAACATCGTGGACGCCTTCAGTAGCTTCCTGGGCTGTGCCATAGCGCTCAATCACTTCCATGGCGCCCTCATTGGCGCCGCCGTGTTTGAAGCCTTTTAAGGCCCCAATCGCGCCGGTGATGGCGGAGTAGATGTCGGTGCCGGTACCGGTGATCACCCGGCTGGTGAAGGTGGAAGCGTTGAATTCGTGCTCGGCGTACAGGATCAGCGTGATGTCCAGCGCCCGTTCGTGCAACTCGCTGGGTTTGCGTCCGTGCATCAGATGAAGGAAATGACCAGCGATCGATTCATCATCGGTTTCGACTTCGATGCGCCGCCCGTGATGGGCAAAGTGATACCAGTACATCAACATGGACGGAAAAACAGCCAGTAGCCGGTCAGCGATGTGACGGGCACCCTCTTCGTGGTGGTCCTCGCGCTCCGGCAGAACTGCACCTAATATCGAGCAGCCGGTGCGCAGCACATCCATCGGGTGGGCTGCCGCTGGAATCGATTCCAGTACCGCTTTCACCGGAGCGGGCAGCCCGCGCAGGGTTTTTAGTTTGCGCCGGTAGCGGCCAAGTTCGTTTTGCACCGGCAGTTCGCCGTGGACCAGGAGGTAAGCCACCTCCTCAAAAGTAGAAAATTCCGCCAGGTCGTTGATGTCGTAGCCGCGGTAGCGTAAGTCGTGACCCAGCGTCCCCACGGTGCAAATGGCGGTATTTCCGGCGACCACCCCCGAGAGCTGAACGGATTTCTTGACGTTTTTCTTTTCTTCCATGACTTGTTCGCTCATTGTGTTTTCTCCCTCGCAAATAATTCATCCAGCTTTTGTTCAAAGGCATAATAGTTGAGAATATCGTACAAATCGGTCCGGCTCTGCATTGCGTCGATTACCCCACGCTGTGTTCCTGTAGACCGGATGGTTTGATACACATTCAGCGCCGCGGCGCTCATGGCGCGAAAAGCCGAAAGCGGGTAAAG
>DATBWK010000107.1:0-8817 GCA_036514835.1 Bellilinea sp. | reverse complement strand
GGTAAATTAGAAAACCCGCCCGCCAATGCCTATCCGCCATTGACCGATGAAGAAGCGGAATCGGAATAACTAAATCGGTTTGATTTCGGCTGCTACCCGACGCTCGTACAATTCCATCAAGGAGCGTGTGATCTGCCCGGGTTGCCCACTGCCAACCGCATGACAGTTGATCTCGGTCACCGGCAAGACGCCGCGGCTGGAACTGGTTATGAATGTCTCGCTGAAATTGGCAAAGTCTGCCAGCTTTGGAGAAACCAGTTCAATAGAGTAACCTTCTTCCGCAGCGATTTGTAGCACGATTTGGCGGGTGATGCCTGAGAGAACGCCGGAACCAGCCGTCAATATGACTCCATTTGTTACCGCATAAAAGTTGCTGGTCAACCCTTCCAGAATATTATTGTGGTCATCGACCATCAGAATTTCTTCGTATCCCTCTTTGAGTCGATCGCGCAAGGGCTGGGAGGACTGAATGAAGTTCGATAGTTTCGCGGCAGGCAATTCGCGCTGGAAATCAGCGGTGATAACCGTCACACCCCGCTCTCTTTGTGCCGGGGTTGGAACGGATAATGCACTGACGAAGATATACATCCGCTTTAGGAATGAATCAAGCGGTATGGTTAGTCTGACGCGGGCTTCGGGAGCGGAAAACTTTTCCAGCGCTGTACGGATGTGCCGGCGCAAAGCTGGGATATCCAACCGGATAGCCTGACCGGCAAGCGCAGCAGACGCCTCCAACCGCTGAAAGTGTTCTTCGAGAAATAAAGCTTTGGTTCTCTGGTAAGTGCGAAAGGTAGTGTAAGCACCGGCTGGCAATGCGTTACTGGCCTGATCCAGCGTGAGTATTTCGGGGTCAAGTATTTCTGAAGTTAAATCGATTGTGCTATCGTCAAGGGGATAACTAAAGGATAAAATGTTTGCCATCATGTCCTCGTCAGTGATCGCTCGGATTATACTCCTACCCTAACCCAAGAAATCCGGAAAAATAATTCGGAGTCAATGTGAATAAACAAAAAGACACCTTGCTGGTAACTGCCGCGGTACTCTTGACCGTTGTGCTTACTTTGATCGCTTTTCTAGCTGGGTATATCTCGAATAATGGCTATACGCAATTTTCATACGACATTTTCGGACAAGCTTACAAAATCCTGGATCAAAATGGCCTCAAGGAGATGCCTTCCGACCAGCAAACTGAATATGAGTTGATTCGCGGGCTGATTAAGGCATATGACGACCCGTACACCGTTTTTGTCGAACCGCCCCAGCACGAGTTGGAAACAAACCAGTTGGAGGGGAAATTCGGCGGGATTGGGGCAGCCCTGCAACGCGACACCCAAAATGTGCTGCGTGTCTATCCATACGCCAATTCGCCCGCTGCCGAAGCAGGCGTGCCGGATGGCTCGGTGCTGGTCGCCGTCGACGACTTGACGGTAACGGTTGAAACACCCGATGACGCGGTGATCTCCGCCTTGCGCGGCAAAGTCGGCAGCAAGGTCATCATCAAGGTCATAGCAAAGGATGCTAGCGAACCCACTGAATTCAGCATCGAAAGACGCGAATTTGGCATTCCGTCGGTCAGCTGGCAGATTCTGCCCGAGCAGCCCGAGATGGGAATCGTCAAAATAACTTCATTGGCTGCCACCACAGCTGACGAGATCGATGGCGCCATCAAGGAAATTTCAGCCAAAGGCGTTTTGGTTGTTATTTTAGACCTGCGCGATAATGGCGGCGGGCTGGTCGATGCTGGCGTAAACGTGGTTAAATTGTTCGCACACGCCGGGTCAGACATCATCGAGCAGCATTACCCCAACCAATCCGATGTGATATCCAAGGGGCTTACCGATGGCAAATATGCCGACCTGCCGCTGCTGATTTTCGCCAACCGCAACACTGCCAGCTCGGCCGAAATTGTTGTGGGTGCCCTGCAGGCTCTCGACCGGGCAACTGTGATCGGTCAACAGACCTTTGGCAAAGACACGATCCAGTTGGTCTTTGATCTGACCGACGGTTCGTCCATTCATGTCAGCGCAGCTCAATGGAACATCCCGGCAAATCCAGCCTTCACTTCCGGCGTTGGGCTGGTCCCCGATATCCCCCTCACCCAAGAAGCCCCCACCGACGCGGATTACATTCGGGTTGCGCTTGAGATTTATAAAAATAATAATAAATAATTCGATTGCCTAAATACTTGGCTATACGCAATGTTCTCGTAAGCCGAGTTAATCTTTGAGCGCGCTCTGATAATCTTCCGGGGTATCCATATCCTGTAAGATGCTGGGCGTATCCACGACCAGGTAATGAATGCGGTCCTGCTGCAGCCGCAAAAAATCACGCATGGTCTGGTCACCAGACAGCGAAGTCAAGGCCGGCCAGAAAGCCTTTCCAACCAGCCATGGGTGCCCGCGGCGCATCTCATAGCTCGGAATGATCAATTCGTGCCCGCCCGTGCGATACTCGGCCAAAATAGCCTTCACTGTGCCTGGCTGCATCTGCGGTTGATCGCCCAATACGATCAGGAACGCCTCGACATCCGCGGGGAGAGCTTCTATACCGATTTTAAGCGAATCCAGCATTTCGGTATGCTCAAATTCTGGATTGTAGGCGCGAATTACATTCATTGGCAGTTCTGCCAGCGCCGCTTCGACCTTTTCCTTTGCACCGCCAATAACCACAATCAGCGGGTCGACTTCTGCTTGATTTAATGTCGTCAGAATCGTGCCAAGCACCGTCTTTCCACGAAAAGGCAGAGTCATTTTCGAACGTCCCATCCTCCTCGAAGCGCCAGCTGCCAGAACGATGGCGGCTACTCTGGAATTCTTTTCAATCATCATCGTTTTCTTCCATCAATCGTTTGTAATCGTCAGGCGTGTCGATATCTGCCGGTTTTGAAACACTATCCCAATCCAGCCATCGCACCGGATAACGGTCAAACAGTGCCCGCCCACCTGTATCGCCGGTGAGGGCTGCCAGGCCGGCAAAAGTGACACGATCAAACAATGCTGGATTAGTGCGCTGGCCTTCCACTCGCGGCACTATGATAGGGTGAGACTCGCGGCTGTGGAGGTCCAGCTCCGCCTTAATCAAGTCGGGCTTCACCTGCGGCATGTCACTGAGAAGGAAAACCGCTGCGCGGCAGCCTGCGGGCAGCGCTTGAATTCCACTGCGTACTGAACTGGCCTGCCCCGATTCCCACTGATCGTTGCGGGCAATTACCACGGGCAAACTGGTCAAAGCAGCCTCCACCTGGTCCGCGGCAGCCCCGGTCACCACCACAACCGGATTCAAACCTGCTGCAATGGCGGTCTCGGTTACACGCCTTACCAGCGGCCTCCCACGCCACGGCAGCAGCTGTTTGACCTCTCCCATGCGTAAAGATTCTCCTGCGGCCAAAATGACGCCTCCTACGCCCTCGTGGCGCCACGCCACCTGGTTCGGCGGCGGATTTTGCACCGCGCCCAGTAAAATCGAATCATAAGCCGGCAGGCACGTTCTTAAGGATGAAACAAGGTCTGCCTCAGACACGCTGCAGGCATCCAATTGGTTGGCCAGCAGTGTTTTGCGAGCATGGACTGGAATATTCTTCAATCCACCCTGGGGATCAGTGACCACTTTTATTAAGTGCTCAAGCGAGATTGGCGTTCCCATTTTTGCGCCGCTGATGGATGCAAAAATTTCGGGTCGAAACACATGTTCTTCGTCCAGGGGTTTGCCCAACGCGGATAAGCCGACCGTGACCACAACGTGCGTGATCCAGGCGGGGATAGGCGGTTCGTGCGCTGCCGGCGCTTTGAGGGGACGCAAGCGCGAGCCATCCGCTTCGACCAAAACAGGCAGACTCAATCGATCAGCTGCTCCGCAAATCTCATCGGCTACCTGGTCAGTCAACCCCTGCAGGCGTCCGCGCTCATCAGCCGGACCGGTGAGCAGGATTACACCTTCCTCGATGGACGAAATAGCGGTTTCGACTTCACCAGTATGGGTAATTATTACATGCCGGTTGGCTAGTTGAGCCTGTTCCACGGCCAAATGCGCGGTATTCAGACAGATTACCGGACCAGGCAATTGGCGTGCAAGAGAAAACATCGCGCTGGTCTTGCCCCCGGCCCCAACGAAAGCGATTCGGGAATGCCTGTCCGCCCGCAGACCATCGACTAACCGCATGGACATGGATTTACCCGCTCAGTTTTTGGCGCAGTTCCGGACGGGTGAGAATGGCTTCCAACACACCTCCGCCGACTGCCAGAGCCTTGTCGGAGACAAATAGCGTCAAATCGACGTCCAACCGCGGGTCCAGGTCGCCGACCTTCATCCCGCGCGTCACCGGAACGCCATCCGCCAGCAGCCCGCGCACCACCCCGTCAAAGGCAGCGGTGACTTGGATACCGGAAACAATTGCAAGCTGCTCCCCTTTAGCTACAATTTGCCCGATTTTAACCAGCCCTTTAAACTTTCCGTCTGTCGGAGCCCGCAGAACCCGGTCTTCGACGTATCCAAGCACCATCTCCGGAATACCGGAATTGGGCTCGCTGGACCCCTGCCAGTAGACCCGTCCCAGGTTTTGTCCGCGCTTGGTCTCTACCACCGCATGGCAGTTGATTCCGGCAGTAAATCCCGGTCCAAGCCCAATTAGCAGCGGAATTTGATCTACGCGGTGATTCACGATAGTTTTCAACAAACGGGCATCGACGATCACATCCGGTTTGAGCCAGAAGAGCAATTTCAAATCAGGGTCGGCGACCACTGGAATCACTCGCTGACCCAGGCATTGATCGATTTCGTCCTGACCGGAGGCTTTTCTGCCGGACACGCCCTCCACAGTAATCGAACCACTGAACATTGCCTCGGCAAACGCGACCGTTCGGCGCACCACCAAAGGGGTTGCCAATTCGCAGATCACCACCTGCATACCGCTGCGGTGCAGCCGTAAAGCCACCCCGCTGCCAAGGTCGCCCCCGCCGCGAATACATACAATGAGGCTCATAACCGTCCTACAGTTGGTCTTCCGCGAGCGATTCGTCCAGCCCCAGCAAAATGCGTTCAGGCGTGTACGGGAATTGGTCAAACCATTTTCCAGTGGCATGCTGAATACCGGCAGCGACTGCCGGCACCAGCGGCAGGTACGGCATTTCACCCATGCCGCGCGCGCCCCATGGGCCTATCGGATCGGGATATTCCAAAATCAGCGAATCAACCTTTTCGGGGATATCGAGAATGGTCGGTATCAAGTAGGTGGACAGGGTCTTGGTCTGAACCTGGCCATCCACCTGGATGAAGTTTTCCAAAATGGCATAACCGGCAGCCTGCACCAAAGCGCCTTCGACCTGCCCGCGTACCTGCAGCGGGTTGACTGCTTTGCCGACATCATCGGCGCAGATGACGTTTACCAGCCGCACCTGACCGGTTTCGATATCCACTTCCACTTCAACCGCTTCGGCAACGTAACCGTAGGCATAATTCGGCTCGGATTTACCGGTCTCGGGGTCCAGTGGTGTGGTTCGCGGCGGGCGGTATTGGAATTCAGCCCGCGCCGGACGCTCCTCGTTGCGCCATTTTTCCAGCGCCAATTCGGCTGCGCCGCGGATCGCGTTGCCAGCCATAAAGGTCATACGTGAGGCTGAAACGCTGCCTGAATTGAGCGAGGTGGCCGAATCAGCTGCCACCACTGTGATTTTGTCCAACGGTAAACCAACTGCCGCCGCGGTCATTTGGGCAAAAACCGTGTGCGAGCCCTGCCCAACTTCAGCGCCGGCATGATACAGGGTAGCGGTTTCAATTTCACCATCCCCGGCCAGTTCAACAATTGCCCAGCAATTTTCAGGCGCGCCAAACGAGAAACCGACATTTTTGAACGCGCAGGAGAAACCAAGTCCGCGTTTGAGGTGCGGTGATTCAGGCACGTCAATGCCGAAATTTGCTGGACGCACCCAGCCCGTTTCATTGTTGACCCAACCAGCAGCCAGGGCACATTCAGCCACCACCTGCTTAATACTCACGCCTTTTGGTAGCGGCGTCCCGACCGATAACAGGCTGCCCTCGTCCAATAGATTGCGCATACGGATTTCTACTGGATCCAATCCCAGGGCTTCGGCCAGCTTGTTCATCTGCGATTCAGCCGCGAAAGCCCCTTGCGGTCCGCCAAAGCCGCGGAAAGCGCCATTGGGAATGTTGTTGGTGTAAACCGTATACGCATCGACTTTGACATTCGGAATTTCATAAGGTCCGGTGCACATGAGGGTGGCGTTGCCAAGCACTTTTGAGGATGTGTAGGCATAAGCGCCGCAATCTGAAATAATCTCGACATCTGCCGCCACTACTTTGCCATTCCGGTTAGCGCCCCATTTGGTGTGGATATAGTAAGGGTGGCGTTTATGGTGCCCGATGATTGATTCTTCGCGAGACCAGATGGTCTTGACTGGTCGGTTGATCCCGCGCTGATGTAAGCGCCAGGCAGCCAGTGCCAGCACAATTTGCACGGACATGTCTTCCCGCCCGCCAAACGCTCCACCGATCGCCGGGTAGATGATCCGCACCTGCTCTTCCGGCAACCCCAGAGCATGGGCAACCTGCTCGCGGTCCTCGTGCGTCCATTGACCGCCAACGATGACGGTTACCCGGCCTTCCTCGTCAATGTAACTCAACCCGGCTTCGGGTTGTAAATAAGCATGTTCCTGTGCCGGTGTTTGATAATAACCTTCAATCACCACATCAGCGCTTGCCAGTGCAGCTTCAGTCTCGCCTTTGCGAATACGGAAATGGGCGAATACGTTCGAACCACGGTCAGGGTGCAGGATTATCTGACCCTCCTGGATTGCCACCCGCGGGTCGGTCAAAACTGGCAGATCCTCATATTCCACTTTGATCAATTTGCAGGCTTCTGCCGCTATTTCTTCGGTCTCCGCCACAACAACTGCCACGTTATCCGCGGCAAATCGAACCCGTTCGGCATACGCCCGGCTCGAATTGAGACCGCACAAAACCGGCTGGTCCTTGACGATCAGCCCATACTCATTGGCAGGTACATCTTCAGCGGTAAAAACTGCCAAAACACCTGGCAGTGCTTTTGCTTGCTCGGCATCCAGGCTGCGAATCACAGCATGCGGCCGGCCGGCAAATAATATTTTCATAAAGGCCTGATTTTCCAGGTTAATATCACCTGGATACAGAGCCACACCTTTGACTTTATCAGCTGCGTCGATGCGCGGGACCGATTGCCCGATGGTCGTCATGGGCAGAACCTCCAGAAAGCGATTGCGATAGTCAACTTTAGCGGGATTTTTTCGTCTTCACACCGGTAATGGGTGGTACGTCCATCGGGCCATAACGTTCTGGTCCTACCATGCGGAAAATGATGATCCCGATGAACTGAAACACGAAGAAAATCAAGAAAGCCAGCAGGATGGTCAAACCGATCTTGACATACAGAAGCGAATCAGCTCCCGGTGCATAAAAATCGGTCGGAATTTTGATCCAGCCATTAGCTTTATTGGCTTCCAATAGTACCTGTGCGCCAAACCAGCCCATCAACGGAGCTAATATCATGAAGATAAAACCCACACCACGCCAAATTGGGTGAGTTTGCTCCTTTTCCTGCCTGGAGGATGAATTGCCGCGGTAGTTATAGAATTTTGTCATTTTTTGCTCCCGCCGCCTGATTGGGCGGCCTTTTCAACTGCCTGAATAATCGAATAATAACCAGTACACCGGCACAAATTTCCGGTTAACGCCTGTTGAATTTCATTTTGGGTTGGGAACGGTCGTTCTTCCAACAGCTTGACGGCTGACATCACGAAACCCGGTGTGCAATAGCCGCACTGAACGGCTCCCTGCTCAATGAATGCCTGCTGTACCGGATGTAGCACACCGTCACTGGATAAGCCTTCCACGGTGACGATGTCAGCGCCGTGCGCCCGGGCTGCCGGGACCATGCAGCTCATGACTGCCTCGCCATCCAGAAAAACAGTGCAGGCGCCGCATTCACCCTCGGCACAACCTTCTTTGGTGCCGATCAATCCGCCTTCCTCGCGAAGCAGGCGTAATAAGGTCTTGTTTTGACCGGTTTCAAAGCGGTAGGAATTGCCATTGATGGTGGTTTCGATCACATCCTCACGGGTGTGCATCACCGAGGGTCCGCTAAACATTTTCCTGCCGTTGCCATTGCTACGCAGCGTCACCGGTCTGAGCGGGTAACCAGCCTTCTCCTGCCGATTCGCCAGGGCAATCAATGCCCGGCGGGTAATGACCTCGACCATGCGGCGCCGGTAGCCTGCCGAGCTGCGCACATCCGAGATCGGTCGGGAAGCCTGTCCGGTTTTAGCCGCCGCTTCAACAACAACCTCTGCCGTCAGCTGTTTGCCTTCCAGGAAGGCTTCCGCTTCGGCAGCATGGATGATGGTGGGTGCTACCGCGCCAAGGGTAATCGAAGCAGATTCAACCACATCGCCATTCATCGTGAGGACCACGGCGGCATTGACCAGAGCGATTGCCTGGGCTCGGCGCAAGGCGAATTTGATGAAAGTACCACGTTGATTAGGCTTCAATGCCGGGAAGCGGATATCCACCAGCATCTCGTCGAGGTGCAGATCAACTTTACGTACCCCCAGGTAAAACTTTTCCAAAGGCACAACCCGGCTGCCCGAGGTAGAGCGAAGCATTACCGAAGCTCCCAGCGCCATCAGCGGTGTGATGGTATCGTTGGCGGGCGATGCGGTGATCAGGTTGCCGGCAACCGTGCCGCGGTTGCGAATCTGCGGAGAGCCAACTTCCCAGGCTGCCCGAGCCAGCGGAAAGGCTGATTCTTGGATAAGCTTGGAGGCCGCGCAA
>DATBWK010000106.1:0-3262 GCA_036514835.1 Bellilinea sp. | reverse complement strand
TGGAACTCTTCGTCATATACGTCCGGGTGAAAATCGCTGCCGTCCGGGTTGTTCATCGAGATCAGGCGGGTCTGGTTAGTCTTGGCGACTTTACCGATCACACCTTCACCCAGGCTGTATTGTTCCTTGGCCCACAGGGCTTTGACAATATGCCCGCGGTGCATCACGCGCTTGAGCACTCGGCTGTTTTCCGGGCGCAAATACACCTCGCCAATTTCCAACTGCAAATAATCCAGCACCTGGGTCAGCGCTTTGTCCAGGATTTGATCGACGTCGGTGGAGGTGGCCAGCGTGGAGCTGAGCTCGTTCAGCAGCGCCAGATTTTCGTTGCGGCGGGTGAGGATTCGGTCGCGCTGCACCAACTCGCGGTAGATGCGGGCGTTGATGATGGCTACCGCGGCATAAGCCGCCAGCATTTCGATCATCAACTGATCGGATTCGGTGAATTCCGGGGCGCCAATTTTCTCGGTCAGGTAAATCTGACCGATGTGCCGCCCGCCGTGGCGAATGGGAACGCCAAGGAAAGATTCCATTTGGGGGTGATTCTTGGGGTAGCCGACGCTGCGCGGGTCTTTGGATATGGCTCCGATGCGGATCGATTCCTGTGAGTGCATCAATGCCCCCAGCAGTCCCAGACCGCGCGGCGGAGCTGGCATGCGCGACACTTCCTCTTCGCTCATGCCCACCGGGATGAACGATTCCAAATCGCCGCCCGGCCCGACCACGCCGACAGCAGCATAACGCGCCTCAGCCTGCTCGCAGGCTAAAGTGGCAATGCGTTCCAACAGGGTATCCAGCGCGGTGATTTGAACCAGTTCCAGGCTGGATTTATGCAGCGCCAGCAGGCGCGCCTCGAGTTGTTCGCGGGTTAATTGTAGAAAATTTGCGTCCACCATGTATGGGAGATATTTTACCCGAATCGGTCAACAATGGCAATTTTGGGCGTTGCGACGGAGGCTTGACTTACACCGCGCATTTTCGGATAATACTGGTAACAACCACATGATGTCTTGACCCCGTCATGGAGAAACCCTATGCCTGCCATCGTTGATCCCAACGACTACACCCCCAAGTACTACCAGCTGACGACCATCCTGCGCGAGCGCATTTCCAGCGGAGAACTGTTGCCGCACCAACCAATTCCCTCCGAGCGTCAGCTGGAGGATATTTACTCGGTCAGCCGCACCACCATCCGCCAGGCCATCGACTTGCTGGTGCGCCAGGGCTTCCTGTACCGTGAGCATGGGCGCGGCACCTTTGTCTCGCCGCAGAAGCTGCAAAAAGGCATTTCGGAACTGACCAGCTTCAGCGAGGATATGCGCGCGCGCGGCATCGAGCCCGGTCAGAAGATTTTGGAACTAGAAATGGCCGTCCCGCCCGAGGAAGTGCGCCAGCGCCTAGAGCTGCCGGCTGATCACGGCGAAGTGCTATTTATCGAGCGCCTGCGCCTGGGTGACGGTGTGCCCATGGGCTTGATGACCTCGTATCACGTGCTGCCGGATGGGTTGACGCTCGACCGCGAAGGGTTGGAAGCAGCCGGGTCGATTTACAGCCTGCTGCAGGAGAAGTTTCACCTGATCCCCACCGAAGCCGATGAGACGCTGGAAGCGGTGCTGGCAACGCCGCGCGAGGCCGGGCTGCTGCAAATCGCAGCCGGCAGCCCGCTGCTGCTCAGCGTGCGGGTGACCTACTCGCA
This sequence comes from Bellilinea sp., assembly GCA_036514835.1. Lineage (GTDB taxonomy): Bacteria > Chloroflexota > Anaerolineae > Anaerolineales > Anaerolineaceae > Bellilinea. Next base: position 1,566 of record DATBWK010000106.1, on the reverse strand, counting down.
ATACCGCCGGGCAATGGAGTATGTCAAAATCCTGTACCGTGCGGACAGGTATCAGTATTTTGCCAAGCTGACGCGGTAGATTCTCATTTGTAGGTCGGATAGAGGGCGTGTCAGGTTGCCCTGCCCACAATTATCATTAATAGCCCGAAATCCGACAGGTTCAGGGTGCGATGGAAACCTCATGAACCAGGGTTGATGGTTTTGCCAGTACTTTATCCCTTTCTGCCAAGCAGCAGATACAAATTTACGGCGGTCGAAAAGATGACCAGGGTCGGTATAACTTGATGAATTTTTAGCACCAACACCGGCCAGGTTTTAGCGGTACTCAACAAGCCGCCCGTGGCGATCAATGCCAGGAACAATACAAGCGTGGTCACGCTCATGGCAAGTTGCATTGAAGTGAGCGGCATGGCTTGATGCTGCCGGTAAAGCGCAATGACCAGCGAAGCAACCCCGCCGACCGCGATCAACTTGTGGACCGTCAGCGCGAGAACATTGAGCGGTCTGGCGGTACGGCTCAGCCACAGACCTGAAACAATGATGAGAACGAGGAAAACCCCCGCGATTACGAATTTCTTTTCCATTTCAACTCCAGAAAAATAGGTTATTCAATTTAAGCCATTGTGAGTGCATCAATTCGGGCGCAAGCAGGGCAAGCCTGCCAAAACCATTCTTGCATTTCATTCTTCCTTCCTTTTCTATTCGTTCTTCTAAATTTTGATCCCATCCCAAAAGATTTCAAAACCTTGTTGGATGGATATATGCAAAGCGCTGGTGTCTGGCTGAACCTGGAGGTGATTCATGACTGCCACGATATCCTGGTAGAGAAAACCACCGATCAAATCGACTGGATAGGGCTTGATAACGCCTTCTTGCAGGCCTTTCTGGATGGTGTCATAGTAGAAGCTAAAGAATTCTCCCGACTTACGGGTGACTTCGTCTGAGATTAGACCTGAATCTCGAATCTGCTGGGAGTACCTGTAGGCATCCGGGTTTTCCAACAACCAGCGGATCGACCCGTCCCAGATGGTATAAAATGCCTCGCGAACCGACAGGGCAGGTGTCAACAGGCTATTGATCCTGTCGGCTTCCGCTTTGGAGATCCACAAGACAAGTTCGTTGATCAAGTCCTGTTTAGTTGGAAAGTACAAAAACAGTGTCCCGGCGGCCGTTCCAGCTTCTCTGGCGATATCGGCGGTGGAGGTGTTTTGCAGTCCCTGCGATGCAAACAATTTCAATGCGGTTTGCAGAAATCGCTCTCTTTTTTCATTACTTAACTCACGGACCATGGCTCTATCCCTTTCAATTGTAAATTGACTGACTACTCACTCATTATATAACCTGATTATGATCTTGTCAAGAGGTGAATTGGTTTTCTAAGCTGAATCGGTGATCATCAGGCAGTATTCCGGCATTACAATTGATTAACTGCCAGTTGACTTTTGATTTCTGGCTTGCTATACTTTATCTGGTTATGTGGTCACTACCAGTAGGTTGAATCGCTCAATTTCAACGGCCATGACAGATCAAAATCCCCCCACTCCGCTTGTGCCTGACGAAGAAATC
>DATBWK010000105.1:0-5827 GCA_036514835.1 Bellilinea sp. | reverse complement strand
GTGTTGTCCATCAAAAAACCCTCCTTGCGGGGAGGGTTGGTCGTTCAGTACGCGTATCCCTCCGCCGGCATTATCCGGATCAGGTCTGCGGGTCGAAGGCCGTTTGCCTTCCTCTCAGCCCGGCCAAGCGGGCTCCCCGTTATGTTTGTTAATCTGCCGTCAGTATAGTCTGCCGGGAGGCAAAAGTCAAGAACAGGCGTAACGACTATAATGCTTTTGGCATGTTGCCCACAGGGTAATCTGTGATTGAGCGCAGATTTACCACCGTCTGATAAATTCCTCTCCCTCAGGGAGAGGCTAGGTGAGGGTGTCATGGACTTCGGTCGCGAAGAACGCTCCCTCAGGATGACAAACATCAATCCAGCGGCAGACGCAGCACCCGGATCACGCAGTTTGAGGCGCCTTGCGCGCGGCAGGCGATTTCTTCCACCTGGAACACTTTTCCCCCGCTGATCCACGCCAGGTAGGCTTGCAGCAGCCCCAGCATGAAGTGCGAAACCATGGCTTCCACCGCCGGGTGGTTGCAATGCTCGCAATCCGCCAGTGTCCACAGCCAGGCATCCGGCTCAGCTGTGACTGCCACGCGTATGCCGCAGGCGCAGTCGAAAATGGCAGCCAGCTTCTCCAGGCCGGCGCGGGCGCGTTTGCGCACCGGCAGTAATTGATATTCCTTTGCTTCAAATCCCTCGTCGCTGCCGTAGGTGCGCACCACCCCCTGAAAGGCTGCCCGGCCGACCTTCAAAGCCGTACCGCGCGCACCCAGCGACCCGTAACGGTTTCCCAGTTCGGTTGACAAGGCCCGAAAGTTGTCCCAACTCCAATGGCCCATACTCCCTACCTTTGGCAGAGGTAATCCTGCCGCGGCTGCCAAGGATTCCATTTCGGCTGTGTCCAGCACCACGCGGGAAGCCTCCATTATGATCTGGACCATTTCGTCGGAACAATTTTGGGGAGCGGTATCGGTCATCGCGGTCCTTGGGTGGGAAAGTGCAACTATTTTAACCGAAAACCCGGCGGGAAACCATTCCAACCGGGTGCGAATTAATATAAACTACCGTTTCAGGGAGCCGGCGATTCGATAGACTCCATAATGCTGTAGAGCAGTTCGAGCAGCACGGTCTTCACAGTCTCTTTTTGATTGGCCACACACGGCAGCAGCTTGATCTCCGGGCTGAGCCGCAGCGCCAGGCGGATGTCTTCCACTTCCCAGGCATCTTCGCAGTCCTGCTTGTTGGCTGCCACCACATATGGGGTCGGCGCGTAGGCGCGGAAGGTTTCCAGTATGCTGCGCGCCTCGCGGAAAGTCTCCGGGCGGGTGCTGTCAATCGTGACCACGAAACCGAGCATCCCCTCAGACAGGATTTCCCACATGAAGTCAAAACGTTTCTGACCGGGGGTGCCGAAAAGGTACAAAATCAGGTCTTCGTCCACGCTGATGCGGCCAAAATCCATCGCCACAGTGGTGCTGCTCTTAACCTTCTCCGCTTCGGCAGTGATCTTCTTTTCGGTGGAAACCACGTCAATTTCGCTTACCGAGCGAATAAATGCAGTTTTACCTGCATTGAAGGGTCCCGTGACAACGATTTTAACGTTTTGCATCCTTTTTCCTTCTCCGAGGAACTAGAGCGAGCGTATACGGTTGATCAACCGTTGTACCAGAGATTTGTGCTCCTCTTTGTTCACGGTCGGGATTGGCCGGGGCGGTGCAACCGGTGAAATTCCGCCCGGCCGTACCATTTCAACCACACCGGCTTGCAGCAATGCATAGGCGATCCGGCGGATTTCAAGATCGTTCATTCGGGTGGCCTGAGCGATCTGCCGCATGGAATTTTTAGGGTTGACATAGCGTACCACCCGCCACTCTTCCAGGTTCAAGTTCAGGTGACGCAGATTGGCACCCGGCCGATCGGTGAATTTGAGCGCCATGTCCAGGCTGGGAATTTCTTCCTGCAGGTGCTCCCATTCGCGCAATTGGCGCGAGCCTTCCATGATCAAGTTTTCCAGGTCGATGCGCACCGCGATCTTCCCGACCGGCACCGGCGAGGTCTGGTCGAACTGGAAAATGCCTTCCACCCAGGTGAACAGCCGGCGTGTCACTTCGATCGCGTACAATTGCAGGCTGTCGAAGACGTCTTTTTGCGATAAATACCCGGCATTGATTAACAGCAGCCCAACTTCCTTGTCGGACATGGTGCGGGTGCGCTCCCGAATGACACGCGCCTGATTGGCGGTTATCTTGCGGCTGCGTGCCAGAATCGCGGAAAGGTCATTTTCCTCGCGGCCGATTAGTGCCAGTGCCAGTTTCCCATCGCGGAAATAGATGCGCGCCATTTCACCGGGACCCTCAACGGTCAGCAGTCCGGTTTTGCGTGCCAAATTTATGAGATTCAGAACTTGCGTGAAAGAAAAATCGCGCAGATTACCCCGTAATGCCATGGGTACCTCTATCGCCGTGCGGGTTCGGTTGTAAAATTATAACAAATGTGCCGCCAAAAGGCCTTGCAATTGACCAATGGTTTGGATTAGCGGCCTTACAATTCCGTTGAGTCGAGCGGGCTGCGGCTGTGTGCAAGAATTACCCCCTGTGAAAACCCGGCGGCGAGTTGAACGAGTATAATCGGTTCATCACACCATTATAGCGGATGGAACGCTTTCCCATGCCTGGAACCATCCAAATAGCGTGCAATTCTCTTGCCAATCCCGTAAATGCTGGCAAATTGAGCGGCCTAATTTTTCACCTCGCCAATTTTCTGATCCTTTTTGGGGGATTATCGGTGGAAAGCCCGGATGGCAGTGTTGAAATTTTCCCCAGGCGGGCAGCCTGGCCACAAGGAATGAATTAATGCCCCTGCCAGACCTGCTGCATACCCTTCATGGGCGCGACCTCGGCTTTTTACGCATGGTCGCTGGTTTGTGGGGCATCGAGTTGGAGGCTGCCAACGTACGCGCCGCCCTGCCGCAGTTGACCCAGGCCATGTTGAATCCGGAACTGGCCAATGAGATTGTCGCCACGCTGCCGGCAGCCGTGCAGGATGCCGTTGCCACCCTGGCCGAGGCGGGCGGATTAATCCCCTGGAGTCAGTTTATTCGCACCTACGGCGAGGTGCGGACCATGGGCGCCGCCAAACGCGATCGCGAGCGTCCGGATCTCAACCCGCGCACCCCGGGCGAGATGGCGTGGTATTACGGGCTGATCGGGCAGGCTTTTTTGGATATGCCGCCCGAGCCGCAGCAGTATGCCTACATCCCGGCCGATCTGCTTTCGCTGCTGGAAATTCCGCAGCATCCTGCGGACCAGTCCTTTGGCCGGCCGGCTTCCCCCGGCGAAACCGCGCGCATCTTGCTAGCCAGCGACCGGGTGCTGGACCACGCCTGCACTTTGCTGGCTGCGCTGCGTATGGGTCTGCCTCTGGATCAAATCCCTTCATCTGGCTGGCACATCCCGTTGACCAATTTGCAGGCACTGCTGTTCGCCGCCGGTCTGTTGGATGCCAATAACCTGCCGCTACCCGAGCCGGTGCGCCGTTTTCTGGAAGCGCCTCGCCCACAGGCCTTGCAGCAGCTGGCGTCTGCCTGGCTGCACAGCCCGACCTATAACGAACTCCGCCTGCTCCCCGGCTTGACCTTCGAAGGCGACTGGGCCAACGACGCGCTGCAAGCCCGTCAACGGATTGCGGAACACCTCAGCCGCCTGCCGCAGGATTCCTGGTGGAGTCTGGCAGCCTTTATCAGCGCCCTGCGCGAGCGGGATCCGGATTTCCAGCGCCCGGCTGGCGATTACGACTCATGGTTTATCCGCCGCTCCGGCAGCGACCAATTCCTGCGCGGTTTTACCACCTGGGACGAGGTGGACGGCGAAGTCGTCCGTAGCATGATCCGCGGACCGCTGCACTGGCTGGGGTTCTATGATCTGGCAGCGGCGGAGGACGATGCGGCTGCCAGTGCCTTCCGTCCGTCGATCTGGGCTGCCGATTTGTGGATGGAGCAGACGCCAACCGGCTTGCCAGCCGAAGACGGTCAGGTCACCGCTTACAGCAGCGGGCGGCTGGAAGTTCCGCGCAGCCTGCCGCGGGCGGTCCGCTACCAATTAGCCCGGTTTACCGCCTGGGACAGCGAGGACGAAGGCGTTTACCATCATCATTTCACGCCCCAGGCGCTCGAACGTGCCCGTCAGCAGGGACTAAAAGTGGCGCAGCTGCTTGGACTGTTAAAAAAGCACAACCATGGGCCGCTGCCGCCCACCCTGGTCAGCGCGCTGGAACGCTGGGAACAGCATGGTACAGAGGTTCATTTGGATAAGGTATTGCTGCTGCGGGTATCCCGGCCGGAAATCCTGGTCGAGCTGCGCAAGGTGCGCGCCAGCCGCTTTATTGGCGAAGAAATTTCCTCGACAGCTGTGCTGCTGCGCCCGGGCGGCGTGGAGGCCGTGCTGCAGGCGCTGGCTGAGCTGGGCTACCTGGGCGAGTCGCGTCTCGGAACGGATGTATAATCAAAATCGGCGCGATCGCTGCCGCTTCCCCTGTTTTTCAATTTCATACTCCGCTTGAGGTGCTCATGACTGATCGTCTGGACTGGATTCAGAAAGAACTCGACGGCCTGAAAGAAGCCGGGCTGTTCAACCGCATTCGTACCTTGTCTTCGCCGCAGGGCGCCTGGCTGGTGGTGGATGGCAAACGGGTGCAAAACTTCTGCTCGAACAATTATCTGGGTTTGGCCAACAACCCGCGCCTGGTGGCAGCGGCCAAAAAAGCGCTGGATCAGTTTGGTGTTGGCCCGGGCGCGGTGCGCTCGATTGCCGGCACCATGGACCTGCACCTTGAGTTGGAGCGGAGGCTGGCAGCCTTCAAAGGCGTTGAAGCCGCCATCACCTTCCAATCCGGTTTCGCTGCTAATCTGGCAGCCATCGCAGCCCTGGTGACCCGGGACGACGCGATTTTCTCGGACGAGCTCAATCATGCCAGTATCATTGACGGCTGCCGCCTGTCCGGCGCACCCGTCATTCGCTTCGCCCATGCCGACCCGGCCGATCTGGAAAAGGTCATCGCTGACCATGCTGGCACCTACCGGCGAGCGCTGTGCATCACCGACGGCGTCTTCAGCATGGATGGCGATATTGCCCCGCTGGACAAAATATACGAGATCACTTCCAGGTACGGCATCATGCTGATGGTGGATGACGCCCATGGCGAAGGCGTGATGGGTAAAGGCGGGCGCGGCATTGTCGACCACTTCCACCTGCACGGCAAGGTGGATATTGAGGTCGGCACACTCTCCAAGGCTTTCGGCGTGGTCGGGGGATTGGTCGCCGGTAAAGCTGTGATCGTCGATTGGCTGCGGCAGCGCGGACGCCCGTTCCTGTTCTCCTCGGCGGTTACCCCGCCGGATGTGGCTGCCACGATCGCCGCGATCGACCTGCTGGAAGAATCCACTGAATTGGTGGACCGCCTGTGGGACAATGCCCGCTATTTCAAGGGCGAGATGAAACGTCTGGGCTTTGACACAGGCCAGAGCGTCACCCCTATTACCCCGGTCATGCTGGGCGAAGCTCCGCTGGCGCAGCAGTTCAGCCGCGAATTATTTGAGGAAGGCGTGTTTGCCATGTCGCTTGGCTTCCCCACCGTTCCGCGCGGCAAAGCCCGCATCCGAGTCATGATCTCATCCGTGCACACCCACGAAGACCTCGATCTGGCGCTGGAGAAGTTTGCCAAAGTCGGCCGTAAGCTGGGCGTGATTTCGTAAAAACTAAGGGGGTTTGTTTGAAAAAAAAGTCAACATTGAATATTGCACAATATGTGGGGTCGGCCTTTGGGCCGACCCTTTACCGTAG
>DATBWK010000104.1:0-5700 GCA_036514835.1 Bellilinea sp. | reverse complement strand
TTGGCACGCTTGATGAAGGATTACGGCGGGTTCGAACATAATAAACAGTCTTTCCGCATCGTCACCGAATTGGAGCGGCGCTACCCCAACTTCCCAGGCTTGAATCTGAGCTGGGAGGTACTGGAGGGTATTGTCAAACATGAAACCGAATATGACCGGGCTGATGCGCGCGATTTCAACCCTGACCTGCGTGGTCACATGGAAGCTCAAATTGCCAACGTAGCAGACGAACTCGCCTACACCGCCCACGATCTGGATGATGGGCTGCGCTCCGGCATGATCAATGAGGAAATGCTCGAATCCATCGAATTATGGCAGGTGATGCGTGAAAGCATCGGCTGGCGCTCTGGCCCCCTGGACGACCTCACCCGTCACCGCATCATTCGCCGGCTCATTGGCAGCGAGGTGGATGATCTGGTAGAAACCACCGAGCAGCACTTGCACGAAACCAATCCAACTTCTGTTGAAGAATTGCAGCGCCTGCCCTTCAACGTGGTCAGTTTCTCAGAAAAAAACCACCGCCGCAATCGCCAATTGAAGGATTTTCTGTACGCCAGGTTGTACCGTCACTATCGGGTGGTACGCATGGCGGTTAAAGCGGAAAACCTGATCGAACGCCTTTTCAAAGTATTTTGCAAAGAGCCGACGGTCCTCCCCTCGCACATCCAACCGCGAATCGATGAAATCGGGTTGGAACGCACGATCTGCGATTACATCGCCGGCATGACCGATCGCTACGCCATCGACGAGGCCCAAAAATTATTCGATCCGGAAACTTTGCCCTAGGTTTCTGATTTTACGATCCTTTCCCCGCTATCGCCCTTTGATGTTATCATTGGGGCAGTTCTGGAAACCGGCGATTATGCCGGCAATCCAGGCCTATTAAAATACAAGGCAATATCCGGCATTCGTAAATGCATTAATCCTATTGGAGTTGGTAAGAATAATGGCTGAAGCATCCTATTTAACCCTTGAAGGCCTAAACCGCCTGAAAAAAGAGCTGGAACACATGAAAGGCCCCGAACGTGATGAAATTGCCAGGCGTCTGCGGGCGGCGATTGACCAGGGCGATCTTTCCGAGAACGCGGACTATACCTCAGCGAAAGAAGATCAGGCTTTCCTGGAAGGTCGGATTCAGGAAATGGAACACGTGCTTTCAAATGTCATCATCATTGACAATGTTTCCAAAAATCTGGAAGAAGTCGGCATTGGCGACCACATCACCATCCAGGAGAATGGCTCAGAAGCGGAAATATTCCACCTGGTTGGGCCAAAAGAAGCTGATCCGAAAATAGGACGCATTTCTCACGAATCCCCGATCGGCAAGGCTTTGATCGGACGCAGAGTGGGTGACGACGTGATGGTCGATACACCTGGTGGCAGCATCCGTTTCAAGATTACAAAGATCGAATAATCCGTTCGAAACAAAAAGACAAAAATAAAAGGCAGAGAAAAATTCTCTGCCTTTTTCGTTGATTCGTTGACGTTATGGATTTAGGCGTTGGTCTTTGGCCAAACAGCCAGTTCCAGTGTCAGGCGGTCAAAATAGCTGTTTTCCGGTAAAGCCCCGCCGCCAAGGTTGAGGTCAACCACACGGGCTTCGAGCACCAGGGTGGCAGTTTCGAGCAGTACATGCCGGTCTGGAGCAACTTCGATCGGTTCGCCTTTGGATTCGAGTCGGGCGCGGATGGCGCCGTCCGTCATGGCGTGCGGGCTCATCACCACTTTGGTGATGGTTTGGATGTCATTCTTGTCGAACAGCCAGACCTCAAACGCGGTGACCTTTTTCGGGTCGCCAACGCCGATGGTGTCTGAGATGCCGACCCCACACTCGCCCAGGAATTCACCGGTGGGCGAATCGATGCTGAAGGAGTCGTCATATAGATCATCACCCAGCATGTAGGTCGTCATAAATTGCGCAATCGGAGGTTCCTGCCCCTGTGCGGCATAATCGGTGCGCGATGCCTGCCGGGTGTATTCTTTTGCCTCACCCATCGGGCTTTGACCGGTCGCCACGCCGCGTTTGCGGAATACCAGCAGATAAACCAGCCCTGCACCGACTAGCAAGGTCACCAGGCACAACCCGACTACCAGGCCAATATTCTTGACTGCCGCTGGTTGTGGAGTTTCCACCGGCGTCACTGTGGTGACAGGTGCCGGGACGCTCGGGCCGAGAACCACTGCCCGGAAGGCATTGATTTCAGCTTCATTCAGATTGCAGGTCCCTGGTTTGAAGGCATCCAGCTGGGCAGAAGCATCTTCACCCAGGGAATTGAAGCGGGTTATTGCTGTGGCAGCATCCTGCCGCACCAGGTATGAATCGACCATCATGCATAAATATTCTTGCTTCACGTCTTCACGCAGGAATCGGGGCTCAGCATCGACCCATTTAACCGGCCAAACCGACCACCCCAAAATCGGCAGACCTATGATCAGTCCAATGATCAGGCCAACGGCCGCAGTAATCATTGGATTGCGCAGTTGCTCTCGGATCTTATCCATGTCTCTGCTCCTACAGGTTTATGTCTGTCCCGCCAGGTTGACCGATTAATCTATACGTATTGTAGAACAAATTTTAGATAAAGGCAACGGCTGTACAGGCCAGATGTCTTAAATGATGCAAGTTTTATGCCGATTCAGGCGAGGATTCGAGGATTTGTTCCAAAAGGAAGGTCGATTCGCACTTAAGGCACTGAGCTTCGCGTTTGTTCAGGATTACCAGTGTCCCGCCGCAGGTTGGGCAGGGTTTGGCGAGGGGTTTTTTCCAGGAAGTGAAACCGCAGGTTGGGTAATTGGCGCACCCGTAGAATACCCGCCCTTTTCGGGTTTTGCGTTCCACCAGATCGCCGCCATCTTCCGGGCAGGCAACGCCTATCTTTTGCAGGAAGGGCTCGGTATGCCGGCAGGTGGGGAAGGTGCTGCAGCTGATAAACTTGCCAAAGCGCCCATAGCGGTACACCAGTTCATTGCCGCACAGCGGGCAGGCACGCCCTAGTTTTTCCAATTCCGGCTTGGAGACCGGGATTTCAAGTTGAGCCTTCTTAAGCTCCGGTTCGAAGCTTTCGTAAAATTCCCCCACCACATCTGCCCACTTTCGACTTCCGGACGCAACTTCATCCAGCTCGGATTCCATCTGCGCCGTGAAATTCACGTTGACAATATCCTCGAAGTGGCGCACCAGCAGATCATTGACCGTAATGCCGGTGTCGGTGGGAGACAGACGCTTATTCTCGCGCACCACATAACCGCGTTCCTGAATGGTGGAGAGGATCGGCGCATAGGTACTTGGGCGTCCAATCCCGTTCTCTTCCAAAACCGCGATCAAGGTGGCTTCGGTAAAGCGTGGCGGCGGCTGTGTGAAATGCTGTTCCGGAATCAAGCGCACCAGTTGCTGCTTCTGATTCTCTTCCAATCCAGCCGGGATGCGCACATTTTCCTCATCATCGGCTCTAAAATCTTCGTCGCGCGAATCTTCGAACACGACCAGGAAGCCGGGAAACCGAATGGTCGAACCGGATGCCCGGAATAAATATTGATGCTGTCCTTCACCGCTGACTTCGACCGTAACGGTATCCAGCAGCGCTGATTCCATTTGTGAGGCAACAAAACGCTGCCAGATCACCTGGTATAGCTTAAATTGGTCGCTGCTCAGGAAGGATTTGACTTTTTCCGGCAGGCGCAACACCGAGGTTGGACGAATAGCTTCATGCGCTTCCTGCGCGCCAACTGCCCGCGTACGGTACTGCGGCGGAGTCGGCGGTGCATAATTTTTGCCGTAAGTTTGTTGGATAAATTCGCGCGCTTCCTTTTGCGCGATCGGCGAAACGTTGGTCGAATCGGTGCGCATGTAGGTGATCAAACCTGTAGAGCCGCCGTTGCCGACGTCCAAACCTTCATACAGCTGCTGGGCAACCGCCATGGTCTTGCGCGTGGTAAATCCAAGACGCCGTGAGGCTTCTTGCTGCAAGCTGGAAGTAATAAATGGCGCTGACGGTTTGCGCTTGCGCTCGCCGCGTTTGATGCGCACGATTTGATAGGCAGCTTTTTCCAGGTCCGGCAGGTAGGCGTCAGCGTCAGCCTTTTGGGCTAATGCTGGGTCCTGGTCGTTGATTTTGACCAGTTTGGCCACAAAAGTTTGACGCAGATGATCCGGCTTGAACTCAGCCCCGATCGTCCAATACTCTTCCGCGACAAAATCTTCGATCGCCCGCTCGCGTTCGACGATCAAACGCAATGCCACCGATTGCACCCGCCCGGCTGATAGCCGGCTGCGGACTTTTTCCCAGAGCAGCGGGCTTAGGCTGTATCCTACCAGCCGGTCGAGTACCCGCCGCCCCTGCTGGGCATTGACCAGATCCATGTTGATCGAGCGTGGATGCGAAAAAGCCTCCTCGATCGCCGGTTGAGTTATTTCATGAAAAACCACCCGCTTGGTCAACGCCGGATCGATTTCGGCGGCTTCCAACAAATGCCAGGCGATGGCTTCACCTTCGCGGTCAGGGTCGGTTGCCAGGAAAATTTCTGAGGCAGTTTTTACCAGCCCTTTCAATTCTTTGACGACCGGGCGTTTTTCGTTGGGGACACGGTATTTTGGTTGAAAATTATTTTCGATATCAACCGATAATTCGGAGCGCAGCAGATCGCGCACATGCCCGACCGACGCTTTGACTGTAAATCCTTTGCCGAGGAACCGTCCCACCGTGCGGGCTTTCGCCGGTGATTCGACGATTACCAGTTTGCCGTTGCGTTTTGGCTCGCGCTTTACTTTTTCGGGCGGCGTCATGCTTTCATGAGCTTCGGTTCGCCCCATACGGTACATTTTGGTCCCGCAAACCGGGCATACCCCGTGGGTGACCGGTGCACCGGCTGCATTAAAATCCGCGATTGGATTGGATATTTCTCTCTTTGTCTTGCACTTTACACAATAAGCTTCCAAATCACCCTGCCTTACAGATAACGAGTCTGACCGGTTTCCTTTAATCGTTGAACGGCATCGCGCACTTTTTGAGCGTCCTCGCGCCGGCAAACCAGCAATACATCCTTGGTGTCGATAATCACCAGATCCTCGACACCGATCGTAGCGATCAGCCGCTCCGTGCCATCCGATAGAACAAGCGTCTTTTGCGTATCAATACTGATCGAAGGATCATTGAGCAGTATGTTACCACTGCTGTCAAGAGGCAAAACATCGAACAGTGAATCCCAGCTGCCAACGTCGTTCCAGCCCAACCCGGCCGCCGGCAACACCACTACTCGATTCGAGCGCTCCATAATACCATAATCGATTGTCTGTGGTTTGATTTTTGGCCACAAAGCCTCGACAACCGGGGTTTGTTCAACTGTGTCCCACACCCGGTGGATTTCGCGCAGCGTCTCTGCCAGCTCAGGCATATGCAGCTCGAATTCGTCCAGAATGTCGGAAACCTGCCAGATGAACATGCCGGAATTCCAGTCATGGTCTTCATCTTCCAACATTTTTTGAGCTGCAGAGGCTGTCGGCTTTTCTTTAAACTTTAGCACCGAGTAAACCGGCTGGCCATCGACGGTTTCTTGCATCGTGCCGCGTTGAATGTATCCATACGCGGTGGTCGGAGCGGTTGGCGTGATTCCCAGGGTTACCAGCTTGCTCTCGCGCGCAACCTGGGCTGCCACGCGCAGCAGCTTCTGAAAATACGGGATATTTTCAATAAAATGGTCGGC
>DATBWK010000103.1:0-5707 GCA_036514835.1 Bellilinea sp. | reverse complement strand
GTGATGAAAACGATGCTGCGTCCTTCATTGACAATAACCCGCAGTGAATCGAACAGGTCGTCCACTTCCTGCGGGGTCAGGTTGGTTGTCGGCTCGTCCAGGATGAGCACCTCAACGCCGCGGTACAAAGCTTTAAGAATTTCCACCTTCTGGCGCGTGCCGACCGGCAGCGTGTCAACCACCGCGTTCGGCTCGACGGGCAGGAAGAAACGCTTCCCGAGGTCGGCGAGTTTCTCAGCCTCTGCGCTCAGGTCCATCGAACCGGGGTGGGATACATTGGTTCCAAGCACAATGTTCTCAAGAACGGTGTAGTTACCAATTTGAAGGAAGTGCTGGTGCACCATGCCAATTTTGTTATCGATGGCGTCCCGAGGACCCTGGATGTTCAATTTCTTGCCGTGAAAGTTAATCTCGCCCTCGTCCTTGCGGTAGAGGCCGTAGAGAATATTCATGAGAGTGGTCTTGCCGGCGCCATTGCCGCCTAACAGCCCATGAATCTCGCCGGGATAGAGCGAGAAAGACACGCTGTCCAGTGCAACGGTCTTGTCGAATACTTTACGGATATTGCGAAGTTCTAAGATCGCTTCTTTTTCCATAAGGCTGTACCTTTTATCCAATTGAAGCGTCTGAAATCTTCCAGACGCATGACTGCATCGCACCGGTCGTATTCCACCCGGACGTTCTACCTACAAGATTACGGATAATAAAGGGTTTCCGGCGCCCCAAGCGAATGGCGTGCCCCCGGAAACCCTTTTATTTCAAAAACAGCGTATTACCAACAGCGAATGTTACTTGACTTCGGTAATATCTTTTACAACTTCAATTTTTCCGGCGACCAGGTCGGCCAGGACAGCCTCGACCTCGGTAACAACCGCTGCATCAACGTTGGTGATGGGGGATTGCAGGGAGACGCCGGTGTCAAACCCGAGGGGATAATAACCACCGGTCTCGCCAGCCAGGATTTTGTTGTAGATGTCCTGCAGCGGTCCAGAGAAGTCGTACAGTAGAGCAGTGGCGTAGTTATCCGGAGCGTATTCAGACTTATCGGTGTATTTGACGGTGACGAGCACTTTTTCGGGGGCAGCCTTGACAGCTTCGAAGACACCGAACATGCCCAGATTGAGCGCACCCATCAGGACATCAGCACCTTCGGCGATAAGGGCATCAGCCACCTGGCGGCCCTTGGTCGGGTCGTTCAAATCTCCGGCCCACACAGCCTTGAGCTCAACATCCAGACCGGAGTCCGTGATGGCCTGCTGAATGGCGTGCACTTCGGCGTAGGAGAACGGCAGGGTCACGCCGCCGATGTAGCCAACCACACCGGTTTTGGTGGCACGAGCAGCCAGAGCGCCGATGCCGTAGAAACCGACGTGGAAATTGCGGTCGATGAACCACAGGTTAGCGGGCGGGTTCTCGAGTTGCGAGTCGCCTTCAGCGATGAAGATGACATCGGGGAACTGGGGAGCCAGCTCAACGGTCTGGTTGACGAACTGACCGCCGTGCGTCCAGATGATATTGAAGCCGCCGTCGATGTATTCGCGCATAACGCGGTCAACATCCGGTACAGCCACGCTCTCGGAGTAAGCGGTTTCGATGCCGGTTTTTTCCTGTAAGTCGGTAACGCCGACATAAGCCAGGGTATTGTAATCAGCATCGGTAATGACACCAGGGAAAATCGCAGCCAATTTATAGGTCTTGGCAGCCGGGGCTTCTGTCCCGGTGGTCGCCGCGGGGGCGCACTGGGCTGCTAATACAGATACCAATAGCAGCACGAACAATACCATGTAACGTGACTTGCGCATTCTTACCTCCAGGGGAGTAAAAAAAGGGGGATGGGGGCCTGCCTGAAACATCTAGGCCTTTATATATTAATCGCATCTCGAGAGATGTCAAATGTAATATATCACTCATCCTTGCCACTTGTGTCATGTCTGACAATTAGCAACGATTCGGCAATTATTCCGCAACTCTTCGCGCCTAAAAACCAGCTAAATTCGCTCCTTAAAGCCGCTAAGCGTACAATTGATTGGGTTAAATCAGCCTGATTCTCTCAATAATGATATTGGGGAGCAGCGTCCATGCCAATTTTGAAATGGCGTTGGGTTTGATTATTTACCGCACTCTTTACCTGATCAGCCACAATTCCGACCTGGGTGCCGGCATTGGTACCGGAATCGGAGTGCTTCTGATGACGTTGCGGGGTCAGTCGCTGTTGCCAGTTGTAGGTGCAGTGATATTTATTTTGGTTGTCCCGGCCAAATTCTTGCTGGACCGACCAAGACGAGAGCAGAACATCGCATCAGCGCAGAGTGTACGCAAAGATCGCTAAGGAAGCTGGCAGCTTACCCTGCCGTTTATCGGTTAAAATGGCTGCATGACTGATGCGCTGGCGCTCTACCGCAGCCTCGTTCTCATTCGCCGCTTCGAAGAAACCATCCTGGCTGAGTACCGCCGCGGGGCGTTCAGCGGCACCACTCACACCTATCTGGGGCAGGAAGCCAATGCTGTGGGGGTAATTTCCAACCTGCAACCCGATGACATCGTGGTCAGTAACCACCGCTGTCATGGGCACTTTCTGGCTTACGGCGGCGACCCACGGGCGTTGTTTGGCGAATTGATGGGACGCGTCACTGGCGTTTGCGGCGGACGCGGCGGCTCACAGCACCTTCATTGGCGCAACTTTTACTCCAATGGTATTTTGGGCAGCACGCTGCCGCTGGCGGTCGGTATTGCGCTGGCCGAAAAAATGCAGGGACGGCAAACCATCACGGCAGTATTCGCAGGCGACGGGGCTCTGGGTGAAGGAAGCGTCTATGAGGCGTTCAACTTCGCCAGCCTATGGCAGGCACCGCTGCTGATTGTGATCGAAAACAACCATATCGCCCAGACCACTCCCACCAATCAGGCAATGTCTGGCAGCCTGGCTGGACGTTTGGCGGCTTTCGGCATCCCCGCGTATGAGCTGGATACCTCGGATGTAACTGAAATTTCTTCAGCTGCGCAGCCGTTGATCGCCTCCATTCGCCGGGAACAACGACCCCAGGCGCTGATCCTGAATACCGCCCGTTTTGGCCCGCATTCGAAATCGGATGATACCCGCCCCGCAGAGCTGGTGGACGAGCTGCGCCGCACCCGCGATCCGTTGGCACTGTACAGTAGACACATCCAGCCAGAATTAAAGAATGAGGTGGATGTTGAAGTCGACGCGTTGGTGCGGGCTGCCTTTGAGCAAGCCCTGGCTGACCCGCCCGCCGGAGGTGCCAATTGACCGCCGTGCTCGACGCGCTGACCAACGGCCTGCAGCGCGCCTTAAGCGACGATCCGCACGTGGTGCTGCTTGGCGAGGACATTCTCGACCCGTACGGCGGCGCCTTCAAAGTCACCCGCGGCTTATCCTCCGCCTTCCCCGAGCGGGTATTGGCCACTCCCGTCTCCGAGGCTGGTATGACTGGTCTGGCAGCCGGCATGGCGCTGCGCGGTCTGCGTCCGGTGGTCGAGATCATGTTTGGCGATTTCAGCACGCTGGCGGTTGATTCATTGGTCAACACGGCTGCCAAACTGCGCTGGATGTATAACGAGCAGGTGTCAGTGCCCTTGGTATTGCGCACACCCATGGGCGGCAGGCGCGGCTACGGACCGACCCATTCGCAATCGCTTGAAAAGATTTTTCTGGGCATTCCTGGACTTAAAGTGGTGGCTGCCAGCCATTTTGGCGACCCCGGCGAGCTGCTTTACCGCGCCATTCTGCAACAGGACGACCCAGTTCTTTTTGTTGAACACAAATTATTGTATGGTCTGCAGGTCGTTGACGCCGCCGCCGCCGCGGATTTTGCCGTCGAACGGGTTGGCAGTGCAGAAATTTTCCCGGCTTACCGCCTGGCCATGCGCGGCGCACCTGCCCCAACACTCACCCTGGCAGCCTACGGTTACATGGCTGAACTGGCGCGCCAGGCGCTGGTCAAACTGGCCTATGAACACGAAATCTTTGCCGAATTGATCGTCCTCACGCAGCTGGCACCGCTGGATGCGGCGCCGGTGCTTGAATCGGTAATTCGCACCGGGCATTTACTTACCGTTGAGGAGGGGACGCTTTCCGCGGGTTGGGGCGCCGAGATTCTAGCCCGCTGCGCCGAAACCCTGGGGGGCCAATTGAAGGCTGCCCGGCGCGTGGCAGCTGTGGAAACGCCTATCCCGGCAGCGGCTGGGCTGGAACGCAGCAGCCTGCCCGATGTGGATGATATTCTGCACGCCGCCGAAACGATTGGAGCCCAGCTGCATGCCTGACCTGACCCCGGTTCTCGTTCCACAACTCAATCCCAACGAACGCGAGTCGCTACTGGTGGACCTGCGCGTCCAGGACGGACAAAAAATCAACGCTGGTGATGTTCTGGCTGTGCTGGAAACCACCAAATCGACCATGGAACTGGCTGC
Organism: Bellilinea sp.; assembly: GCA_036514835.1. GTDB lineage: Bacteria > Chloroflexota > Anaerolineae > Anaerolineales > Anaerolineaceae > Bellilinea. Next base: position 1,276 of record DATBWK010000103.1, on the reverse strand, counting down.
CGATGCCGGCGGCTATGTTCTTGGTTTGGCATTTGCCCGCGGCGATACCGTCAGTGCCGGACAGGTGCTGTTTTACCTGGGCGCCTCGCCGGATTTGCCATTGCCAGCCGCAGCCAAAGCCGCTGAACCTGCCGCAGACGATTTGCCTGCCGGGCTGCGCATAACCCAACCAGCGCTGGCTCTGGCGCGCTCGCTGGGCGTGGATCTGAACAAGCTGCCGGTAAACACCTTTGTGACCGAAGCTGTGATTCGCGGACTCGCGCCTGCGCCGGTGGCACTCCCCCAGCTCGACATCGACGAGAAATCGCTGATCATATACGGCGGAGGCGGACACGGCAAATCCCTGGTGGACCTGGTGCGCCTGCAGAACGCTTACCGTGTGGTCGGCATTGTGGACGATGGTCTACCCGTTGGCAGTCAGGTGTTGGACGTGCCGGTATTGGGCGGCAGCGCAGTTTTACCTGCCTTGCGTGACCGCGGCGTTATCCTGGCGGTCAATGCGGTGGGCGGTATCGGCAACCTGGCGCCGCGTTTGAAGGTTTTTGAAAATCTGACACAGGCTGGGTTCCAGTTCCCGACTGTTGTTCACCCCAGCGCAGTAGTGGAAGCCAGCGCCGAAATTGCCGCGGGGGTGCAGGTTTTTGCGCATGCCTATGTCGGCAGCGCTGTACGGGTGGAGTTTGGCTGCATCGTTAACACCGGAGCGATTGTCTCGCATGACTGTGTTCTGGGGGAAATGGTTAATATCTCGCCGGGGGCGATTTTAGCGGGTTCGGTCCAGGTCGGCGCTCGCACATTGATCGGCATGGGCGTGACCGTCAACCTGGAAGTGCGGGTCGGTGAAGGAGCCCGCATTGGCAATGGAGCCACGGTCAAAGCGGATGTGCCGGCCGGCGGCGTGGTGCGCGCCGGTACCATTTGGCCCGAGTAGCGCCCGAAATCCACGACTTGCTTAATTCAGCACTCGCTATTTATTATTGATAAATTAGATATATAATTGTTTTTTAGCTTGCTTTATCGGTGCATGGGCTGGAGAAAAACCATGGCTTCTTCACGTTCAGGTGACTTAACCTGGGCTGCTTTTGCAGTCTCTGTGGTTTTCGGGGGATTGAACACCATCGGTGTCCGTTTTACGGTGCTGGAATTGCCGCCGTTCTGGGGAGCTGCCATCCGCTTTATCCCAGCTGCGGCGCTGTTGTTTCTCCTGGCCTTTATCCAAAAGCTGCCCCTGCCCAAGGGCCGCGGCCTGGTTGGGGCTGCATTATTTGGTATTCTG
>DATBWK010000102.1:0-3622 GCA_036514835.1 Bellilinea sp. | reverse complement strand
GGGTGGCTACGTTGCACACAAAAAACTTATACGCCCGGCTGGCTTTTAAAGCCGCGGCAATATCCGGGACCAGCAAATTGGGCAGAATGCTGGTAAACAGGCTGCCCGGTCCAATGATAATCAGCTCCGCCCCCAAAATCGCCTGAATTGCCGGCGGATAGGCTTCGGGGTTATTCGGGTCTAGCCAAACCCGCTGTACCTTTCCGGGCGTGGTGGGGATGTTGCTCTCGCCTTTGACCCGCACTTCGCGATTGGACCCGTCCTGATGCAGATCAGCGACCAGACGCACGTCGTGCAGCGTGGACGGCAAGACCCGTCCGCGGACCGCGAGCACTTTGCCGGATTCGGCCACCGCGGTCTCGAAACTGCCGGTGATATCCGAGAGCGCCGTAATCAACAGGTTACCAAGGCTGTGACCGTTCAGACCGGCCGACTCGCCAAAGCGGTATTTGAACAACTGGGTGATTAATTCCTCGTCGTCGGACAAGGCTGCCAGGCAGTTGCGGATGTCGCCTGGAGGTAACACTCCCAGCTTTTGCCGCAGCTCGCCGGACGAGCCGCCATCATCCGAAACGGTGACAATGGCAGTGATATTGTGCGTATAAAACTTGATGCCGCGCAGCAGCGATGCCAGCCCATGGCCACCGCCGATTGCCACGACCCGCGGTCCGCGGTCGCGCCGCCGATAGTTGGTGACGGTATCCAGCAAGCCCTTCCCCGGTCGTACGAATGGCATGAGCAGCGAGCGATTAATGCCGAGTACGCCGTAAACCACCAACCCCAGCCCGATGCTGCCAAAGATGAGCACGCGGAGGGGACGTTCCAGTTCCCGAAGGGAGAGCGAGGAAAAAAGCGGCAGCCACCAGGTGTCCGGCGCGCTGCGATAGATGTCCAGAATCAACAAAGTCAGCCCAACCCCGAGCATGGTTGTGCCAGCCAATAGAACGAAGAAATAACGTTTGACTCCAATACCTGGTTGCAGCCAGCGCAATAGCGGCCGGGCGGATGCAATTGCACGGCTTAACCAGGATTTCTGTTTTGACTGCATATTGGACTATTTATAATTCCGTTTCATTTGTACGTCAACGCTATTTCTCAATTGTCCGAACATGTCAGACAATATCAAGGTTGGTTTGAAGCTGGCATGCTCCGACCAGCGAGGTAGCGGCATGATATAATCGCGGGTATGGAAACTTACGTCGTTGCGGACATAGGCGGGACGCAGATTCGGGCAGCGGTTTTCCAAACGGGGAATCCAAATCCGCTCATCGTAAAAAAAATACGCACGAAAGATAAGCTGCAATCGCCAACCGAGCGGCTGATCGGATTGTTTAAAGAAGTGTGGCCAAACGATCAACAGGTTAAGGCAATTGTAGTCGCCGTGCCCGGATACCTGGATAAAAATGAGGGCATTGTTTTTGAGGCGCCAAATGTGCCCGGCTGGATCGATTTGCCACTGCGCCAGCTGCTGGAAGAACAATTTCACGTCCCAATCTTGTTGGGCAACGATGCGAACCTGGCAGCCATCGGTGAATGGCGTTACGGGGTGGGTAAAGGGCATAATAATTTACTCTACATGACGATCAGCACCGGCATTGGCGGCGGGGCTATCGTCAATGGCCGGCTGATGGAAGGTCACCGCGGTCTGGCAGGCGAATTTGGGCATGTGACCATCATTCCCAATGGGCCTTTATGCGGCTGCGGACACCGCGGTCACCTTGAAGCGGTGGCAGCAGGACCAGCCATCGCCAGATATGTCACAGAACGCATCGCTCTCGGAGCGAAGTCCTCGCTTGAAAACGTAAACAATCCCACCGCGGCGGATGTCAGCCAGGCAGCCCAGGCCGGCGATGCACTGGCGATTCAGGCCATTACCCGCGCCGGAACCTTCATCGGCCACACCCTTGCGGACTTTATTCACCTGTTCAACCCCTCCATCGTGATACTCGGCGGCGGCGTGATGGCTTCTGGCGACTTGATCCTCTCACCCATCAAAAAAGCACTGCCCGAATACATTCTTGGGCATGTTTATCTCGATCAGGTGCAAATCGTCCGCGCCTCTCTGGGCGACAATGCAGGGCTCATTGGAGCACTTGCCCTGGCTGAAATAACCGATTTCGGTTGAAGCCGCTGACAATCAGGAGAAATTCTCCTTATTGACACACATTGGCTATGCGCATCATAAACGCTGATGTTTCACCGACCTTTTTTTGCCCGATGCTATAATCTTTGTTAACAAATTAATCTAATTTTAGGTGAAGCGACTCACCATTGTATCCACTACTATTCAACGGAGGAATTTATGCGGAACACTATCTTGCCCGGGCCGAACGCCAAGCGATTGATCGAGCGCGATCAAGCCGTCATCTCACCGTCATACCCACGCGGATATCCCTTCGTGATGGATCATGGACGCGGCGTGGAAGTCTGGGACGTAGATGGAAACCGGTTCCTTGATTTTTCTGCGGGTATCGCGGTAGTTTCAACCGGTCACAGCCACCCGCAGGTGGTTAAGGCGATCCAGGAACAGGCTGAGAAATTTATCCATATATCTTCGGATTTCTACCATACCAAATGGATTGAGCTGGCAGAAAAAATTGACGAGATTGCCCCTTTTAAAGAGGAAGCAGTCAGTTTTATGACCAATTCCGGCACAGAATCGGTCGAATCAGCCATCAAGCTGGCGCGCTATCACACCAAACGCACCGAGTTTATTGGTTTCCTGGGTGGTTTCCACGGCCGGACCATGGGTGCAATGACCTTTACAGCCTCAAAAGCCTCTTACCACCGCGGCTTTTTTCCGTTGATGAACGGCGTATCGCATGTTCCCTTCCCCGATCCCTACCACCCCCTTCTGGCCATTAATGACGGTGAAGATTATGGCGAAGCAGTGGTCCGCTATATCGAATCCGAGATCCTGGGGCGCATCCTGCCAGCCGACTCAGTAGCTGGTATTCTGGTTGAGCCGATCCAGGGCGAGGGCGGGTATGTAATTCCACCGGCTGGCTTCTTCCCGGCGCTGCGCGCGCTGTGCGACCGCTACGGCATTTTGTTAATTGCCGACGAAGTCCAGGCAGGTAACGGACGCACCGGCAAGTGGTGGTCGATCGAGCAATTTGGCGTCGAGCCGGATATTTTCTGCACAGCCAAAGGCATCGCGTCTGGGATGCCGCTGGGATTGATGGTGGCACGCAAAAGCGTGGTCACCTGGCCGCGCGGCTCGCACGGCAATACCTACGGCGGGAATCCAATCTCCTGTGCTGCCTCGCTGGCTACCCTGGACTTGATCGAAAAAGAATACATGTACAATGCCACCGCGGTCGGCGCTTTCGCGCTGGATAAACTGGTCCAGATGCAGCTTCGCCACCCGTCCATTGGTGATGTGCGCGGCATTGGTTTGATGATCGGTGTGGAGTTCGTCAAGGACCGCGAGACGCGCGACCCGGCCGCCAAGCTGCGCGACCGAATCGTTGACCTGGCATTCGAAGAAGGTCTGCTCACCCTGGGCTGCGGTCGAAGCGTCATCCGTGTCTCGCCTCCATTGTGCACGACTTATGGCGAAATGGAAGAAGCATTGGAAATGTTCGACAAGGTGATCACGCGCGCCGAGGAAGAGTTTTTA
>DATBWK010000101.1:0-3759 GCA_036514835.1 Bellilinea sp. | reverse complement strand
TTCATCTCGCACCATCTGGAAGAAGTACTGGAGCTCTCCGACCGCATTACCGTGCTGCGCAAAGGGCGCAAGGTCGGCACGATCGAAGCCGCGGACGCCACCAAAGCCGGTCTGGCGCAAATGATGGTGGGACGCGAAGTTATTTTTGAATCGATCCGTAAAGCGCAGCAGCCGGGAAAAGTTTTATTTGAAGTAAAAGGGTTGAACTATATCGACCCGGACAAACGCCCCCGCCTGAGCGATATCAACTTCCAGGTGCGCGCCGGCGAGATCGTCGGGGTTGTGGGCGTGGAAGGCAACGGACAGCTGGAATTGGTCAAGATCATCATGGGTCTGATCGAGCCAACCAGCGGCAGTATTTTGACCCTCGGCGAGGACATCACCCGCGAACCCATTCTGGAAAAACGCAAGCGGGTCGCGTTTGTGTCGCAGGATCGCGCCAATATGGGCGCCAGCACCGCGGCGACCATCACCGAAAATGTGATCATGACCCATCACCGCCTCAATGACCGCTTCACCGATTGGGCTGGTCGGATTTTGAATTTCAAGCAGGCGCAGACCTTTACTGACGAGGTGCAAGACAAGTTTGATGTGCAAATGTCCTCCGGCGAAACAGTCTTCAAATCGCTTTCGGGCGGCAACCAGCAGAAAGTGATCCTCGGGCGCGAATTGCTTTTGGATGCACCCTTCATCTTGCTGGACCAGCCCACCCGCGGCCTGGACGTCGGTTCGATTGAGTATGTGCACCGCCAGATCATCGACATGCGCGCGAAAATGCGCGGCATGCTGTTGATCTCCGCTGACCTGGAGGAACTCTTCCGCCTTTCCGACCGGCTGTTGGTGATGCACCGCGGCAAGGTTGTGGCAGAGCTGATTACCGAAAAAACCAACGTCACCGAAGTGGGCTACCTGATGCTCGAAGGGGCTGCCTATGAAGCGTAAAGTGCTGGTCAACGTGGTGGGTGTGCTGCTGGCCTTCCTGCTGGGAGCGCTAGTCATGCTCCTCCAGGGCTACAACCCGTTGGAAACCTATTACCGCCTGTTCGAGTATTCGCTGGCGCCTGGCAAGATCACCTACACTCTCAGCAAGTCCGTCCCGTTGATTCTGACCGGCATGTCTGCCTCGGTGGCTTTTGCCTCCGGGCCGATCAATCTGGGTCAGCCTGGCCAATTGGTGATGGGAGCTTTGTTCGCTACCATCGGCGGTATTTATATCGATCTGCCGCCCGTCTTGATGGTCCCCTCCCTGCTTCTTCTGGCTATGTTGGGCGGCGCCTTATGGTCCGGTGTGGCGGCGCTGCTCAAGCACTGGTTCAACATGAGTGAATTCATCACCACCCTGATGTTGAACATGATCGCCGATTTTTTTACAGCCTGGGCTATTACTTACCCATTTTTCGAAGAGAATGCTAACCATCCCCAGACGCCGCTCATTTCTGTCAGCGGCTGGATGCCGGAATGGGGCAACTTCAATTCCAGCGTGATTGTCATGGTGCTGGCCTTTGTGGTGGTCTGGTTCATCATGAACCGCTCCACCGCCGGTTACGAATGGCGCCTCTCTGGGCAAAACAGCCTGTTCAGCAGGCTGGGCGGGGTGAACATCAGCAAAAATTACATCGTGGTCATGCTGCTGACCGGCGCACTGGCAGGATTGGCCGGCGGGCTGGTGATCATGGCTGGACCGCACCGCTTCATCAAAGGTATCGGCGCCAACTACGCCTGGGACGGGGTGATGATTGCCATGGTAGCCAACTCTGGCATCATCTTGACGCTGATTTTCGGATTCTTCTTCAGCGTCCTGCAAACTGGCTCGCTTGGCATGGAGTTGATCACCGCGGTGCCGAAAGAGCTGATTCAGGTGCTGCAGGCGGTCATCGTGCTGATCGTGGTCGCCGGGCGCGGCTACTTCGAGACCCTTTTTGCCAAACTGGAGGCGCGGCGCAAGATGAAAGAGAGAGCAACATGAACATCATCATCGGCATGATCAACGGCATGATCACCTCCGCCACCCCCATTCTGCTGGCGGCGTTGGGCGGCTCTCTCACCTTCTATGCCGGCATCTTCAACATCGCCATGGAAGGCATGATGTTGAGCGGCGCCTTCTTCGCCATGCTGGGCTCGTACTATTTTCATTCCTGGGGCATGGGCATCCTGTTCGCCATTGTCGGCGCAATTTTGATGGCCCTGGTGTTCATCCTGTTTGCCGTGGTACTGAAGATGGACGAGTTCATCACCGGTATCGGCTTGAATCTGTTCTCAGTCGGGCTGACCACCTACATGCTGCGCCAAATCTTCAAGGTCAAAGGTGCCTTCTCCAGCCCGGAAATCGTCCCCATCCCCAAAGTCGAAATCCCGCTTATCAAAGATATCCCGGTGGTGGGCGAGATCCTCAGCGGGCAGAATCTGATCGTCTACCTGACCTTGATCGCGGTGATTGCGGTCAGCTACCTGGTATTTAAGACGCGCTTTGGGCTGCGCCTGCGGGCTGCCGGTTACAACCGCACCGCATTAGACACCTCCGGCGTTTCCGCCAATCGCATCCGCGTCACCTCGCTCATCCTGTGCGGCGTGCTGTGCGGGCTGGCAGGCTCTTTCCTCTCGCTGGGGTACGTGACCCTGTTCACCGAAAACATGTCAGCCGGGCGCGGCTGGATCTCGCTGGCTGCCGTCATTCTGGTCTCCGGCAACCCCGTTGGCATTGCCCTCATCTCCCTGCTGTTCGGCTTCACCGACGGTCTGGGATTGTTCATGCAGCGCTCGCTGCCCTCGCAGTTCACCTCCATGGTGCCGTATGTCGCCACACTGGTAGCGCTGTTCGTTTACTCCATAAAACTGAAGAAGAAACAAACCATTTAGAAAGGGTTTTTACCAATGGCAAAACCTGCCTGGTTATTGGAGAAAGAAATGCGGGATGCCGCTGTGCCGGTCGACCGGCGCAAGGAAGCCTCGCACTGGAAATCCGATATGGAGTTCCCCCACGGTGACGGCCTGCTGCGCTGGAACTGGAATGTCGCGGTGCCGGGGTCGCTGGCGCCGGATGTGTTTTACCAGAGCATGGTGCAGGACTGGGCCAACCAGGGTTACGACGTCAGCAAAGCCGAAGCTTTGATCCCTGAGGGCCGGGCTTTGGAAGCCGCCAACAAAATGGACGACCTGCGGGTCTTGAGCGCACGTATCATGAAGGCTTTGAACGAAGCGCCGAAGATCGAAGGGCATCCCTACTTTCAATACGAGCACCCAGTCAGCTGGGAGGATGTCAAAGCTGCCATGCCAGCCAGTCAGGACTACCACCCCCCTTCTGTCTGGCAAGAATCATTTACCCCGCGCATCCTGCAGGGCTGGATCGGTCAATTGGCCGGGGCGTCCTTTGGCACCGCCATAGAAGGCTATGTCGGTTCGCAGATCGAGAAGGTGTACGGCAAGGTGCGCGGCTACATTACCGAGCCCGAGACCGTCAATGACGATTCGGTCTATGAGATCGTGCTGCTGGATGTCTACGAAAAGATGGGCAAAGGCATGACCTCGGAAGCTCTGGGTGACGAATGGGTGCGCCAGATCCCTTACGGCGTTTCTGCTGAAGGCACCGCGTTGCGCAATCTCAGCCTGGGCATCTACCCGCCTGAATCCGGCATTTTCATGAACCCCTACTGCGACTGGATTGGCGCGCAGATGCGCGGCATGGTATGCGGCATGCTGGCGCCCGGCGACCCTATGGAAGCTGCCCGCCTGGCACACATTGACGCGGTCATTTCCCACGCC
>DATBWK010000100.1:0-5422 GCA_036514835.1 Bellilinea sp. | reverse complement strand
CTTTACCGGCTGCTGGCAACCTACGGTGGTTTGACGCTGGTGCAAGCCGCTGGCGTTTTGAGCTTCGTTTACCTGGCAGGGGTTCTCGGCGAGCGGGTGCGATATGACCTGCGGCAGAAAATGTTCAATCACCTGCAAGGACTGTCCCTGTCCTACTTCAGCCGTACGCCAGTTGGTTGGATCATGTCGCGCGTCACATCCGACTCAGAACGAGTGGCAGAGCTGGTGACCTGGGGTCTACTCGACTCGACCTGGGCGGTGATGAACATCCTGACCGCCATGGGATTCATGCTGTATATCAATTGGCGCATGGCGCTGATCGTGCTGGCGGCATTGCCAATTTTATTTTGGATCGCGGTTGAGTTTCGCAAGCGCATTTTGGGCGAATTTCGCAACGTGCGTAAGTACAACTCCAAAATCACGGGCGCGTTCAACGAAAATATCACCGGCGTGCGGGTTGTCAAAGCACTGGGCAGAGAAGATGCCAACCTGAAGGATTTCAGCAATCTGACCGGAGATATGTATCGTACCAGCTACCGGGCAGCCTGGTTGAGCGCACTGTTCCTGCCGACAGTCCAGATCATCGCAGCAATCGTGCTGGGCAGCATCGTTTGGTATGGCGGCGGGCAGGCACAAGCCGGCGCCATGACGGTTGGCGGCATCCAGGCTTTTGTGTCCTACGTCACCTTCATGATGTGGCCAATTCAAGATCTGGCGCGCGTGTTTGCCGAAATGCAGCATTCCATTGCCTCAGCGGAACGCATTTTCTCGTTGGTCGACAGCGTCCCGGAAGTCAAGGATTTACCAGAAGCCTATGATCCCGGAACGATCCAGGGCGACGTCGAATTCGAAAATGTCACTTTCTTCTACTCAGATGGCGACGGAAAGCCGGTACTCGAGGATTTTTCACTCAAAGTAAAACGCGGCGAAACCATCGCCCTGGTTGGGCCGACCGGCGGCGGCAAATCAACCATCGTCAACCTGGTGTGCCGCTTCTACGAACCCAGACAGGGGTGTATCAAAATTGGCGGCAAGGATTACACCCAATATTCGCTGCATGCCATCCAATCGCGCATCGGCATGGTGCTGCAGACCCCGCACCTGTTCTCCGGTTCTATCCGCGAAAACATCCGCTACGGTCGATTGAATGCCACCGACCAGGAAGTGGAAGAGGCTGCTCAAATGGCGGGTGCACATGATTTCATCAAAAAATTCGCCAAGGGCTTCGAGGAGAATGTGGGTGAAGGCGGCAATTTATTGTCGGTAGGGCAGAAACAGCTGATTTCCCTGGCACGCGCCGTGCTGGCTGAACCGGAAATCTTCATTATGGATGAAGCCACTTCGTCAGTTGACACCCTGACAGAAGCCTTGATTCAGCGTGGAATGGATATAATGATGGAAGGCCGAACCAGCTTTGTCATTGCCCACCGGCTCTCGACCATCAAACGGGCTGACCGCATTTTAGTTATTGAAGGCGGTCGGGTCGCTGAGGCCGGCACACACAGCGAGCTGCTGCGCAAACGCGGCAAATATTACCAGTTGTATACCACCCAATTCCGGCATCAAATGGAGCAAGCCCTAGACCCCTTCAGTCAGGAGGCGGTCCAAGGGATATAGAACCATGTTTTCTCAACCTGATTGGTATCGATCTGTATTGGATGGCCTTTCTGAGGGTTTGTATGTTACCAACCGCGAGCGCAAGATCCTTTATTGGAATAAAACCGCGGAGCAATTAACCGGCTTCACCGCTGAGAAGGTTGTTGGTAGTTTTTGCTACAACAACATTCTCATGCATGTGGATGAACAGGGCACATCCCTATGTAAGACCATGTGTCCGCTTGCCAAGACTATTTATGATGGTGAGGTGCGAACCAGCCGGGTATTTCTGCACCACGCCGATGGTCAGCGCATACCGGTAGTGGTACGCATTAATCCGATTTTTGACGCCAACGGGGAAATCAGTGGCGCAACGGAGTTATTCAGCAATGATTCGGCATCTTTATCGGCGCTTGAGCGGATCAATGAATTAGAGAAGGCTGCCTACCTCGACCCGTTGACAGAGGTCGGTAACCGGCGTTACACCGAAACATCCTTGAAGCAGTGTCTGGAAGAAGCCGGGAATCATCATACTCCGTATGGGGTGCTGTTCCTGGACGTCGATCATTTCAAACCGATCAACGACACCTATGGGCATCTGGTCGGTGACCGGGTGCTGCGCTTTGTGGCAAAAACTATCCAGCACAACCTGATGGCAGATGATTTTGTCGGACGCTGGGGCGGCGACGAGTTTTTAGTTATTTTGCACAATGTGGAAGCCGAAAACATCATCGCGGTGGCCAATAAATTACGTATATTAATCAAAACGGCTCAGTTGATGTTGGATGCAGCCCAGGTTAATGCTACCGTTTCCATCGGCGGCACCGTAGTGGATGCTAGCGACACGATCGAAGGGCTGCTTGGCCGCACAGACCAGGCTCTCTACACGGCAAAATCAGCTGGCAGGGACCAGGCAAGGATCTTATTTCCCAACGGGAAACTATAAACGCTTATGTTTAGTAAAATATACAAGCGGGTGAACCATGGGTTCACCCGCTTTCTTGTCTGGATTGATGTCTGGTTTGGGCCAGGGATTTCCATCGATTACGGTGCAATATTGCGGATCGAGGGATCCATCCAGAACAGGTCAATTGCGCTGGAAGCATTGCGATTGGTGACTCCCAGGATAAAGCTGATGTTCTTGCCTTCGAATTGACTCAAGTCTAAGTCAATCTTGGTGAATTTTCCGTCAGCAGTTTCAGTCCATTTGCCCAGGTTGACAACCTCGCCGTTATCGATGCGATAATCCAAACTGAAGACCGCGTCGCAGGCGGGGCTGCTGTTCAGGCAGCCGACATAACTGAAGAAGTGATCATTCTTCTTGATGGTGTACGCCGGGTAGAAAGCCTGCATCCAGTCATTAGCGCTGTTTATGTGCATCCAGATAGCGCGTTCGTCCTCTTGAATTTTGCCTTCCAGCAGTGGGTTCAGCTGCACGGCAGCCCAATCTTCTTCTTTCTGGCTCACATTAGGACAAGGCAGCGTCACCATACCAGCATTGCTTTTCCAGGTAGCCTGGCAGATGGCGGAGACAAAATCATAAGCGCCAATGGCAGTCGGAATCGCGTCGGATTTGTATGCCGAGACCTTGATGCTCACCCAGAAAGGATTCTTGCTGCCGCCCAGACCAAAGGTCTTGTCATTTTCGTCGCGCAGCAGCCAGGAGCTTTTGTACGAACCGCCAGTGGTTGGCGCGACCATCTCAACAGACAGATCAACCGTCTCACCAGGTCGAACATTACCAGATAATGCGACAGTAGCCGGGGCACCCATAGCGCTGCCATCTACAAATACCAGGTCATAGGCAGAGGTCCAGATGCAGGTACCATTGTTGACCAGGCGCCAGGTTTTGGTGAATTTAGCGCCAGCCGCCATTTCCGTTCCGTCCGCAACTGTCACATCTTTGACAAAGCCTGCGGCATTACACGGCAGCACGATCTGCGTGGCGGTGGCAGTGGGAACTGCAGTTGGTACCTGGGTGGCAACCACGACCGTCTGGCTGGGAGTGATTTGGACTGGTGCTGGCTGGGTAGCCGTGGCAGATGGTGTAACTTGCACCTGCTGGGTCGCCTGAGCCACCAGGGTCTCAAACGCCTGTTGGGTCAACAGCGCAGACACGGTGCTCATAACCTCAGTTTGCTGCGCGGATTGGCTGTTGCCACCGGTCCGCGGAATGAACAGGCTGGCGCAGGCAGCCATTGCCAGCGCGCCAAACATCATGACAAACACGACAATAAAAAAGGTCTTTCTCATGGTCGATCTCCTTACGCCTTTCGATTTCTTGTTTCCAGTAAAGATTACAGGATTGCTCAACTACTACAATTAGACGAAGGCCTGCCCTGAGAGGTTCCCAAATTGTCTGACGAATTTTATTAAAGTTCTTGACTGCCGATGTCGGGTAAAATGATGGGCATTCTCTGCCTTGACTGGAAGAAAACCGAAACATGTCCACGATTTCACTCTCGACAATTAATGAAATCCAACAAATCCTGCGGATTGCCGGCGAGACGGCTCTGACACGCCGCAGCACAGCCAAAGTCCAGTACAAACCGGACCGGACCCCCTTTACGGACATCGAACTGGACATGGAAGCCGAGATTCTGCCCTACCTGCGCAGTCAATTCCCCGATTATCAGATTTTGTCGGAGGAAAACGGAACCCAGGGACCGGTCAAAGCCGCTGCCTGGGCTTTGGATCCAATCGACGGCACCAAGATTTACCTGCTGGGGCTGCCCACATGGGGAATATCACTTGGCAGCATCGTTGACGGGGTACCCGGGCTGGGATTCTTTTACATGCCGGTCACCGGGGATATGTACTGGGGCGGCGCCGGTTTTGGCGCCTTTCATAATGACCAACCCTTAGCAACCAGCCAGATACAGGATTTGGCCGACCCGTTGAGCTTTATAGCCATACCTGCCAATGGACCGCGCCACTTTGATTTCGATTACTCCAACCTGCGCAGCTTTGGCTCCACTGCCGCCCACTGCTGTTATGTTGCGCAGGGTGCTGCTGTGGGCGCGCTGTTGCGACGCGTGAACTTGTGGGATCTAGCCGGAGTGCTGCCAATTCTTGCTCAAACCGGCGTGCTGGCTGAATTTTATTCTGGCGGTCCTTTCACCCCTGAACCATATCTGACGGGCGGGAAAATCAAAGAGGAAATTCTGATTGCCCGCCCGCAAAATATGGAAAAAATTCGCGGCATGATCCACCGAAAGAAGAAAGAAGTGTAAAGATGACGAAAAATATATTAGTCACATATGCCACCCGAGCCGGTTCAACCGGTGAAATCGCTGAAGCTATCGGTCAATCTATTGCTGCCCATGGCTTTGTGGTGGACGTCAAACCGCTGCTGGACAAACCGGCTTTAGAAGGGTATGACGGCGTGGTGGTTGGCAGCGCTGTACGGATGGGTCAATGGTTGCCGGAAGCGGTGGAATTCCTAAAAACCAACCAGTCTGCGTTACAAAAGATGCCGACGGCTATTTTTACCGTTCACATTCTTAATTTGGCCGACGACCAGACCAGTCAGACTTACCGCGAATCTTACATCACCGCGCTCAAGCCTTTGGTGCAGCCGGTGGATACCGCCTTTTTCGGTGGAAAATTAGATTACAAACGCGTGAAATTTGCCGACCGCTTGATCGGAAAGCTGGTCAAAGCGGTCGAGAGCGACAGCCGCGACTGGGATAAGATTCGCGGTTGGGGCAGCGACCTGGCTGATAAGATGGAATAGAACTGCGAATTAGTTGAGCAGCGGCTGGGTCTTAGCTGCCCAGGCGTTGACCGCTGCCCAGTTGCGATAGTCGCCGGCTTTGATTTTCAG
>DATBWK010000099.1:0-38435 GCA_036514835.1 Bellilinea sp. | reverse complement strand
CCCGCCACTGTGCGTTTTTGCGGGCCGCCAGTATCCGCCTGGCCACATTGGCCGCCTTGGCGGTCACCGAGGTTCGTACTGTGATCAGCTCGTGCCGTTCACCATAACTGGTAATGGAAGTGGCGTCCTTCAGCGTGGTATCATCATCCGGAGTAAGGTACGCCGGCGCGCCGTCCGATGTCTCATACTGGACTAGGATGTAATTGCGCACGTCCTCCACATTTTGGCTAAAGCTGAGCTGCCCGACCACGTTGGTTTCATCTACCCGCAAAGCATAGTCGTAATCAGTCAAAACCGGCTGTTGCTCCACAAACAGGATCGGCTTGCTATCACTGGCCAGGTGACTGCTGCGTATCCCCACTGCCCAGGCGTTGTAACTGGCATCGCCGTAGCCGGCTGCATCCATGAGGATATCGGCCAGGCTTTTGGGTGGGTCCGCAATGAACGGTTCGGTGACAAAGGTGTTGGACCCAATCAGGCTGACATCGGCGGAGAGTTCCGAGGGAACCGCCCTCACGTCCTTGGCAATCTCGGTCAGGTTGATCGAGCCGGTCTCGGTATAGACCTTGAGATTGCTCATCTGGCCGTAGATCGTACCGTCTGAAGGCGGCGTCTGGGCAGCCAATGCCCTGAATATGATATTTACTCCCTGGTTGGGAGTAACAAGCGTATGATCGATCGTTCCGGTTCCGCTGACAGTAATGTTTGCTAAATTTGTAACAGGCGCAGATGTTCCGGAATAAATTGCCAAATTCCAGACCTGCGCGGCTTCCTGAAAATCGTAGCTGCAGGTGATGCGCTTGATGGTTTGCCCGGCCGGCGCCAGATATAAAACCCGATGGTAATCGTTTAGCGCCCAGGCCACATTTTTCGGGGTAAAGCGGATGCGATTCAACCTGTCGACTGTGCAATTTTGCTTCAGCGTGATATCGGCCGCGTCCCAGGCAATGGCTTCTGGCCATACATCCTGCCCGATTCTGGTATCGCACCAGGGCTTGCGCAGTTTGCGCGCCATGAGTACATCCGCCCAGTAACCAAAGGCGGTAATGGCAATGCCATGCCCTTCCACATTGACCACCGGAGTCAGGCTGGTTATTCGCCCTTCCCAAACCGGTTTTAACCCATTGTATGCGCGAATAATATTGCCAAACGTCACCTGCCAGGCATGCGTGATATTCCTCGGTACAAAACAACTGAATGAGCCGTAGAGTCCGCCCGGGTAGATCGTACCAAACGAGATCCCGGTCAGATGGTCCAGATTGTCGCCCTGAATCTGGCCGGTGGAATCCAGAATTTGAACGCTGAGGTTGTTGTATCTCATAGCAAATGCCAACGGGGAATGAGTATAAATCTAAGGAGATCACGGGTTGGGCCCACAATGGCGCCATACGGATAAAAGAAAAATGTTAAAACATTATATTGATCTGGCGTTACACCTAAACCACTTCCGATCACCGCCACCGAATGGTATGAGAGCTCATTGGTAATACCATAGATATTGGCGTGCATGCCATTTATAACGACCTCATCAATTCCATTGCCGCTTCCCATGACCAATATTAACTTCCCGCTTAGGATTTCAAAGAAATCCAGCTTTACATCTGCGGTTCCCGTTGCTCTTTTGAAACCCAGGGTAAACACTCCGCCCGGCTGAGAAGCATAAGTATAGAATTTTTTGGATGACAGAAGCAGGGGATTGGTCAGAAAAAATTGAAAACTCGCTGTATCAACGAATGGCTTAGGATCTGAGGTGTAGGAAAAATCTGAAATTCCAACCACGCCAGTACCCGTGTAGAATCTGGATTTAACCTCCAATCCACTGCCGGCGTCATCCATGTTTACCATCAGGTAGATATTTTTACCGACCAGGGCCTCCATTATAAAAGGTGAAACGGTAATTTGGAAATTATCAAAAATATAATTGGGAGACGCAATGGATTGGCTGCCATAGCCGCCGCCAGAACGGTCGGCATCAGCAGTGGTATTAATGTCGAAATACAATAAAGACGGGTTAATAAATTCTCGTGCATTCAAGTTGGAGATCAAAATATTGTCTCCAAGATCCCAGGTCATCTGGGGATTCAAAATCATTTCTGTATCGCATTCGGCCGAGCCGGGCACGCCGCCCACCACTACAAAATTGCTGTTGTTGGTATCCAGCGCATTGCGCACCCGATTCACATTGCTCGCCACCTCTTTGGTGTAGATCCAGGGGATCCGGCCGATATTGACATCCGCCGCGGCCAGAGGTGCAATTCGGGCATAGTCGGCCGCGATCTGGGCCGGCGTCAAAACTTCATCGAACAGCGCAAAATCAAGGAAGGTGCAGGATTTGTCAGTAAATCCCGCAGTCAAATCACCCAATTGCGCCATGCCCCAGAACAAGCCGGTATAGAGAATTACGCTGCCATCGGCCGTACCATTAACATACAATTTCACACCCGCCGTAGACCATTGAAGGTGAAGCGTGAATGTTGCGCCGGCAATAAAAGATTGGACAGCGCCGCCAGCAGTAACGCCGCCCTCTCCAATCACGAATTGAAAATTGGTGTAATGGTAATAGAGCCGCAGTGAATTGGCTGACCCTGTGTAAACAATCCCAAGGCGAGAAGCAAGCTCGTTGTAAGCGCGCGCCATTTTGATGACGATTCGCATAGTTCCGCGACCGAGAAGGGGATTAGACACCAAATCCCCGCTCATAAAATTCTTGATCAATCCGTCCACGCTTCTAACGCTGTTGCTATTATGAGCAGTTCCAGACCAGGTCGCGCCGAGCATATCCCCATGGCAAAGCGGATAATCCGTACCCTGCAAGCTCAGCTGAAAACCAGTTATAACTACGGCCGTGCCCAGAGCGATGGTCCAAACCGAAACATACACAATGGATGGAGCAGCCAGTACACGCGAGCAAGTGAGCCTATACCAGCCATTTCCAACGGGCGTGTAGGTTGTTGTGAATGTCCCGGTTGAAGCACCGAGTTTGACATCCAAATCAGTGATGGGGGTGCCGTCCTTCTTTTTAGCATAACAGCTTTGGGTGTAGGTGCCTGCCGCAATGCTGTCAGTTACAGTTTCAAATTTCCCGGCCGCCCCCGATAATAATATATTGTTAATTCCAAACAGTCTTTCGGATCGATCTATTCGAGCAGTAACCGTGGTCGCCGTCCAGCCGGTGAGTGGAGTGCTGTTTCCAAAGATCGGATTCTTGACGTAATTGGTTGTAGCAGGCGGCAAAATGACTCCCCGGCTGCTGTTATCTACTGTCCCGACCCGATCCTCCAGTATACCGTCTGTTGCAAGGCACGTTCGCAGCGGCCGGCCCTGCGCAAAGGGTTTGATCGTTAGATTAACCATCATCAAAATCGCGCTGCGATTGATCTGCCCCCGCCCATACAGGTCATCCAGCGCGGTTGTGGCATGCACCACCTCATACCTCAATGCCTGACCAAACGTTCCCCAGATCGGTTCGGGCAGGTCTGCATCCGGCCGAAATTCGAAATATGTCTTGTCCTGCCGGGTATCGGTTGCCCCGGCCAAAAAGGACACCAGGCGCGAAACCAGATTATGCGTTTCTGCAGAAACGCTGCCCAGACAGCGCACGGTAAAGGACCAGGAACGGTTTTCGGCCCGGGTGCCCACTAGATCTGCGCCGCCAGAGCGATTGGCCGATGTGCCGCCCGAAAGAAACGCCGTCTCCAAAACGCCGGGCGGAGCAAAGTCCTGCCCGAGGGAATATTTCCCATCATTTAGGTCGAACGTATAGCTGCCGCGTACCAGTTTTGCGCTGTAGGTCAAGTCATCCTCCGATGTAGCGGCCGCCGGCCAGACGCCGGCGCCGGGTCAATTCTTCGATTCTGCGCATGACAATGCCTGCAATAACTTCGCCAGATTGCCCAGGCTGCTGGGTAATATGAAAGGTCGGGGAGATCGTCACGAATTCCCCGGAACTGGCGTTCCGGCCTGGCCCAAGCGGGTAACTGTCATTAGCATAGCCAGGCGGCACCATAAATGATCCGCCCGCCGCATAGTCAATTATGTCTCGGCCCCAATTATTACTAGGTGGTGGGGTGACCGGAACTACCACGGACGGTGGTTCGGCAAAGTCGTCTTGGCTGCCGCTGCGTGTGGGTGGCAAAGCCGTTCCATACTGGAGCGCATTTACATATTCATCCACGTAGGTCGTAGTGATCCAGATATGTTTGTCCTGCAATAGCGCTATTTTGCGGGCAAGGATATCAGCGGGCAATGCGGCATCGTCAATCGAGCCGGTATAGTTTTTCATCTGCATCCAGGCTTCATAGGTTGCCTGGTCGATCAGTCCCCAATTTTTGGATATTTCCCACAATACATCTTGCTCTTTTTGGGACAATCCATCCACCGCCATTTGCTGCTGCATCATGTCAAATAGAATGCGCTTAGTGGCTTCGTCGTGGGCGTCGGCATTCGCGCCAATTTGTTCATTAATTTCTCCCAATTTTCCCTGCAATGCCGCAAGTTCTTCCCGTTGTTCAGTTGATAAATATTTTTTAGTGGCAAGCTCATCAATTTCTTTTTGGATATTTGCAGCTTTTTCCGCCAAGTCTTCCTGCTTTTGGTTGAAATTATATATTTCATTTCCCATCGGGCCGGCCATAAACAGCTTCAACTCATCCATGGTTTTTAGTTCATTGCCCAGCTCGTCAGTGTACGTTTGAACTTCGATCCGCCCATCTTTCACGGCCTGAGTGTATGCTGCTTGACGCGCTGCCAACGCATCCAAATGCGACTGATTTTCGGCATCTATTTTGGCTTTAGCTGCGGTTTTCGCC
The DNA here is from genome assembly GCA_036514835.1 of Bellilinea sp. Lineage (GTDB taxonomy): Bacteria > Chloroflexota > Anaerolineae > Anaerolineales > Anaerolineaceae > Bellilinea. The sequence continues at coordinate 33,627 of DATBWK010000099.1, read as the reverse complement.
CGATCGTACGCATCCGCTTGCGCTTGCAACCGATCCGTAGACGCCTCAATGGCCGGGTCTGTTTCTTTGGTTTCATCATGGATGCGCTTCATCATTTCCCAGAAGTTATCGCCAGCCACTGTCCCTTCCAGCAAAGCTGTGGCATATGGGAGTAGGAACTGTCCCGCTGCATTTTTTAGACCCTGCCAGGAATCGGCCAGGTTGTCCTGAGCTGCAATATATTTTGTGTTTTCCCGTACGGCCTTTTCAGTGACGACCAAATTATCAGCGATCGCGGCCGTGCCGGCCCGGATTGCATCCCCGCCCTGTAACAGCATCGGCGTGAGCTCTGCATACGACCGACCAAATATTTTGGAAGCAAATTCGGCGCGTTGTGCCGGGTCTTCGATGGCTATATATTCATCGGATAACTTAGCGATATTTTCAATGGTCGGCACAAACCCATTCTTTAGTGCCAGCGCCATGGCAGATTCCAGCACACTTTGCTCGACCCGGAAATCGTCGGCCGCCTGGGTGAGCCGGCTCATTTCCTCAGAGGATACACCTGCGTTTTTAGCCGCCTTGCCCATGGACTCCGTGTATTTACTCCATGCGCCAACGGTCTGATCCAATACTTGACCAACGCCGACAATCACCTTTTCAGCAATGGCCAGGGCACTATTAAATTCCGTTATACCAAGGCCGGAAGTTTTCGACTTATTACCTAATCCGTCAACGGTGTCCGATACGCCTTTGAGCTTTCTTTCGGCGTCAGCAGTTGTAATTCCAATGCCGATCTGAATATTGCCTTGCGCTTTAACCATTGACAATTCCGAATCTGTGCCATAATAAGCACAAAGGAGATTTTTTCATGATTACATCAAAGTTCATTTCTGATTTGATCGAAGGCCGCAAATTGGATACGCCGGTCCAGCCTGAGACAGACCAACTCCTGCTATTGGAGATTGCCCGATATCTCCGCTCCATCCGGGGATCCGTGGGATTTTTATCCTTCCTGGCCGGTGCTGCAGTAGCGATCAGCATTCTCTCTTTCCTCTTCAATTAATCGAAAAGCACGTTTCACTCCTGGTCATCGATTAGGCCCTGTCTCTGAGCCTGTACAATCGCCCACTGGATCATCCCTTCCGCATCTGGATTTTTCTCGGCCCACTCCGCTTGATTTTCCTGGGCATCTTTGATCTCCCAGAACTTCCGTAAATTTCCAAGCGTTCTGAGCTTTCGCAAGTTTGCCAGTGGAAGTGGGCCTATTCCATAAACGGGCTCGATTCCGAATGCACTGACCAGAGACAATTCTTCCAGGTCTTCCGCAATCTGCTTTTCCAGGTCGCCTTCCGGCGCGCTCTGCAATCGATAAGCTGCATAACGCGCCGCTATGCGTTTGGGCTGTCGTCTGCCTCAAAAACCAGGTCAGTGATCGCTTTAACCAGCCAGGTCAGTAACTGCGTGACGGCCACATATGGAGTCGCAGGGAAGGTTTCTTCCGTGAGTTGCTCAGGTGTCAAATTGGCCAATGTCCATTCCGCAACACACGCCAACACGCCAGGAACCATGGCCTGATTTTGTCTGGATCTTTCCGGATTTGTTTCCGCTGCTTTCATGGCATCATTGTAAGTTTTTACCGCCTTCATTGCAGCATTGAAGGCGTTGTACTGCGGAAAAGTCAGCGCATCTGGCAGCACAACCGTACCCGAAAATCGTTTGACGGGGGATTCAATGGTTTTCGGCATAGATTAAACCTCGCTGGCAACACCCCATGCAGGGGCGCTGGATCCCGGGAACATGCCGAACTTGGCCGAATAACGCTGGGTACCCGGGTCCACAGTGTAGCTCAGGCACAGGAAACCTGAAGTTGCCGATTTGGTGATCCCAAACTGCGGTTCCCCGGCTTCCCAGGCGTGCCGGATGCCGATTTGCACGTCCAGCGAGAGCGGAGTGACGCCGCCAGCTAAAGCGCTCAGCACCGTATGTGATCCGGACAATGCCGGCGAAGCGGTAGCGACCGAATTATCCACCGGGCCAGTGATGTCGATCACGCATTCCGGGGTATCCGGCAACGCGCCCTTGAGCGCATCCTGAAAAGCGGTTAGGTCCGCTTCCGGATAGGTCAAACCAACCCCGTTGATCGAATCGACCGGGATAGCTCGCAGCACACCGGCCGAATCATGCAAGATGAAATTGGTCCACCGTTTTACCGTACGTCCGACGTTTGCAGCCATAGAAAAACCTTTCTACCCGCGCACGAACGCGAGGGCAAATGTGACTCCGGTCATCCCGGTGAATACGATCTGCCAGCGCAGATATCTACGCACAGTGGCAGTAATAGGAATTTGCACCTGGCCAGCGGTTGGGATGGCCGTGCTGGCAACGGAAATAGTGGCCAGTGCCAGGTCAGCCCAGGCCGCATTATCTGCGCTGTCCTGCACTTTGATCACCACGGATCCCACGCCGGCGCCCGCCATGACCTGGTAAGCCATGAAACCGCCCGCGCTGGAAGCCGCTCCGCCGTCCACGCCGGCAGCTGCATTGACTGCGGTCCGGCTGATCAGCGGATTGAGCAGCACACCCCAGGGTTTGGTATAGTTCCATCCGCCCAAAATGCTGGCCTGAGGGAAATTCCAGGAACCGGTCATCATGCCGGCGCCAGGTGTCAATTTACCCTCTGTCTGCAGCAATCTGGCGCAATAAACCGGGTCGCCCATGGCCGGAGGAGCCAGGAATCCGACCGGGACCATCACGTACCGATCGATGCCAGGCACCAGCACAGCTTGCAGCGTTCCGCCCGTTTCCTGGCTGAATAAGCCATTCACCGGGCCGGCGCCCAGGTTGACCTGGTCGGGCAGACTGCCCTGGACTTCCCAGTCCAGCGCCGCGAACAGCTCTGCATCGTACTCCCACTTCAACTGGCCAATGGTGCCCACCTCGGAACTCAGGTTATAGCCATCGGCATAAAAGCGGGACCAGCGTTTCACAGATCTCATGCGAACAAACCTCCTATCAACGGCGTAAGCCGATAAACTTCCCAGCGCAAGGTCTGCATCAGGAAGGTCGGGCCGGTCGAAGCGGTATCGAATACCCAGGCCGGATCTTCATCCGCCCGAATAGTAGACTCCAGCGCATCGGCCAGATTCAGGTGAGGATATTCCTCCTCCAGCTGGATCACTGAATCGCGCAAGGCAATCAGGGCAGCAAAGGCGGCTGCATCTGTGCTGGAAAGCCGCACAAACAGCTCGATGACCATTGTATAGGATCGGTAGGATCGATCCTGTTCGTCAACCTCTTCCCCGAACATGCCAGGATACAGGATGATGGCCTGATCCACGCCCATGTCCAGAATGCGGTCATCCGCTTCAGTCACCTGTTCAGGATGACCGGCGAAGACTGTCAGGGTTTGCAGCAGTGTCTTTGCTGCAGTGGAAAGCGTTGCATAGCGACTCATGCGGTTTGAAGTCCCTTCCGTCTGGCAGTCAGTAAAATTTGATCGAGCACTTCAGCCGGCAATTTCTGTAATTCTTCCTCGGCTACATCCCGAAAAACCAGCCAGCGGCCGCGGTGCATCCAGGCCTGACTGGTACCAAAGGCATCGCCAACCACGAACTTGGCATAGGCCCTGCCTTTGTGTCTGGCGGTATTTTCGATGGTATAGCGATCCCGGCTGTTTTCGATCTTCCAATGGCTGAAAAGTCGCCCGGTGCGACTGTATTTTTGCCTCGGACGTTTAGCTGGATAAGCCTGCATGCGCCGGACAATCCGCTCCGAAGTAAAACGGATTTGAGACCGCCCGATCCTGGGGATTTCAGCACCCAGATCCTGCAATCCCTTGCGGACCAACTCACCGTCGACCTTGATCGATAATCTCATTACTGATCCCAGTTCCGCGAGCGCTCGCCAAAAGCATTGCGCTGAAAGAGCGGGTCGACCGCATTGCCGGCCTCGTCTCCGTTTCGAAAGACAATTCTGCCGGAATCGGCCGCTCCGCCGCCTCTGGCCACGCCTACCGCTTCCAACCCGGCCGCATGCTCCTGTACCCAGTCTGCCATTTCAACCCGGATGATCTGCATCGGTGATTTGCCGCGCTCCAGCATCCGATCGGTGAAAAACCGGCCGGCGCTATTGGCTGCATGGCACAGATCAGCTACCGCTTCCACAACGATACCGGCCAGTGCTTTCTTGGCTGTAGCCTGGGTGACCGGCACCGCAAAACCGACTTCCGCCAGCAGTACGTTCAGCGTCGCAGAAACGCTGTCGATCCAGCCCTCCACGGTTTCAAGGGTTGGATTGGTAGTGATGTCATAGGTGCCGTTGGTGGTATAGCGCCTGGTCAAAGCCGCGACCTCCGTAGGGGTACCATAAGAATTGGGATCTACAGCCATGAATCTCCTTGCCTAATAAGGCCCGATTTCGATTTCCATCCGGCGCGGGTCGATCCGCGTGCTGGTGGTTGTGATCGTACAATCGATGATGTAGCGCTCGCCCAGGATTCCGCCTTCCAGCCACACGACCACAGCTTTGTCACTGTTGACTTTAGCATCCGACACTTTGGTAATACCCGATTCGACCGTCAAAACATAAGAGACGATTGTTTCACCCGTCTCCAGCCAGAGCGACCAATCGAACAAATAATCCAGTTTTGCTGTGGTGCGTTTGGTAAAGCGGCCGACATTGCTCATTGCAACATCCCTGCAGAAATATAGAATATGCGTGGCTGAGGGAAAATGGTCAGCGTGCGGTTTTCCCGCAAAATTTGAAGCACCCGCGTTTCTGTAGAAACGCTCAGCGTGCGGCTGGCCGGCGTACCAGTCCAGGCATTGAGCAGCTCAGCAGCCAGTGTGCCCAGACCGCTCAAAATACCGTTGAGTAGTTTGGAAATCGACTTAACCAACTGTCCATTGCCGGTCAGGTTGCCGTTCAGTGATCGCTGGGTTTTCCTGGCCAATGCACCGGATAAGTCAAGTGCACCCGAAACAGCCTGATAAAATATTTTTGCAGCCTGACTGGCCGTCAAAGACCCGGCCATGCTCAGTGCGCCAGACAATGCCCGGTAAATGGATTTGAATACGGAACCGCTTACAGTCAGCTCACCGCTCAGTCCATGGGCGGCCCGTTTCGTCAATGCGCCCGCGCCGGACAGGACCCCGGACACTGTCTTGATAAACAGCCGTGAAATACTGACGGATCCCGCAGGCGTCAATGCTCCAGCCAGTGCCCGCTGAACCTGTTTCAGCACTGCGCCGCCCATGCTCACTACACCAGTTTTGGTGGTGTTGGTTTGCTTGATCGCCACACCGGTCGGGGTGACCGTGCCGGAAATTATTTTTTGGTCCTGCTTGGCAATCGCGCCGGCCGGTGTAATGGCGCCGGAAACAGACTGAGAAAATTGGGTGCCGGCCAGGGGTGCAATGGCCAGCAAAAATCCGCCCAAATCCTGAGCGTTTCCACTGACTGTGAATGTCCGCCCAACCGGTACACCGCCGCCGCCCGAAAGCAATTCATCCGCCAGCGCCCGATGCAAATCATTGTTCATTTGATCCAGGCGTTCTGTCATGGATCCGGACTGAGTCCAGGTACGCGCACCGCCCGAAGCATCTGCCATGGCAAATCCGACCAGCAGGCAGTCATTCACGGTCGGAGTGATATCGCCCAAAGCAATCGCATTGGCCGCAGCGATTTGTTCACCGATATCCGCATTGACCGGTGTAGCTGCTACTCCTGAAATGGCCGCGATATCCACAGTCCAGGATCCGGCCGCCGAGAAGGTAAACACCGGCGCCGCATCCCCGTTTTGGTATACCCTGGCATAGCACCACAAACTAAAATCAGCCGGGTTTGGATCTGCTTCCTGCAAGCTCCAGCCGGCCGGTTCCCCCGTGATAGTTGCGCTGGAAGCGCTGTGCCCCACGAAGGCCAGCATTAAATCACCGGCTTGCACTCCGGAAGGAAGTACTCCCTCCCCGGTTGCGTCGGTGCCTGTCGCTGCGGAGACCGCCCGGAATGCTGGCATGCGCCATTACCCGCCCGAGTTCAGCGTCAGGGTATAGGTAAATTGGATGCTGTCTCCACTGGCCACATTAATGACCGCAAAAACAGACCGATCCATCAGTGTGCCGCCGCCTGTGGCTGCCTGGGTGAAAACGCCGTGTTCAGTGACTGCCGCAGCCCCATCAAATGCAGGCGTGCCGATTGTGCGCATCTGGTTAGCGGCCGGTTGGCTCTTGGTGCCAGTTGCCCGGGTGGAATCCGGATTGAGTACCGTGGTGCATTCCGCCCCCAGTGCTATATCTCCAGCAGCTTCCGCTACTGCGCCAGTGCCGCAGCCGTGATAATTGAAATTGTCGATCACGTTGGCGCCGCTGTCCCAGTCATCCACCACGTAGGCCACAAAAGCGTCGGTAACCACACGCCGGCTGACTACACCGAAATTCACCCAGCGCCCGTTGAGCTTCGCCCGAATGCTGAGCTCGCTGGTCAGCGTCACAATACCGGAAAACCGGCTGAATACCTTTGCCAGCCAGGTTGTGAGCCAGCCCCATACAAACGACCAGCGCAGCCGGTTACGTAAATTCCAGCCCAAACCAGGCCCCGATGCCCGAATGATTTTCGTCTTCATTTCGCCGCGCAGTGCCAGTTGTCCAGTTTTTTCAGACATGGGTCAGGTCCTCCTATTCCAGCACCAGCCAAACATCGATGTTGTCACCGGCATTCACCTGGTCGATCTTGACGTTGACATGGTCATCTACCAGCAGCGGACCATACTCGCCGGCAATCGCAGCGCCGGCTGTGGTATGAAGTTGAACTGCCGGATAAAACCACCCATCGGTAGCCGCATTGGCAATGCTGAGCAAAGCCTGGCTGGGAGGAGCGCCATTACCGCCAACGGTGGCAATCGTAATGTCGCAGGTGGCAGCGGGGGGCGCATCGTTGTATTTGATGTATATGCCGCGCAGCCGGCCCATCACCCGCACGGGCGTGTTGGCATTCGCGGTAGCCACGCCGGCGCCGCCAACCGCTGCGCCTGAGTTGATCGGCCCAACCGTATGCAGCAAATGCCCCTGGCTCATTTTTTACCGCCCTTCCCCTTGGAAAGGGTGGTATGTGGTCTGGGAGTGCGCGGCTTGGGAATGGTCAGCGTTTCTGCAGAAACGGTGTCGCCTTCAACGGGCGGCTCATCCGGGGCAGATCCGTCATCCGCCAGCGTCTCCCGCACTTCCAGGTAGGGATGCCGCTTGGCCTCCGCCTCAAAGCCAGGCATAACCGGGCGGAATTCATCTTTGATAAATTCCTGGCCAGCCAGGGCTTGAAGTGCGCGAAGCGGCCACGTAGATTTAACGCGTGCCTCCATGGATATTCCTTTCTCTAGTCAATGGGCCGGGTGGGAGGTAAGGATAGGTAACTGCCCACCCAGACCCTAAAGGATTTGTTTACGCAAAGCTGACGTTTAGCAGCCCAAGACCGTACCATTTGCCGTTGTAGGCTACCAGGCGCAGCCAGTTTCCGGCCGCAGCCGTGAAAGTGCCAACGTCCGCGCCGGCGCCCGCGCCATTCAGCCCACCGGTGATGGTCACCGTGTGAGCAAAGGCCGTGGTGGAATAGATATCCAGCTTTTTGCCATCATCCGTGCCGGCTACAGGATCAGCCAGGGTCAGAGCCGCAGCGCTGCCCTTGGTGATAATCACTGCGCCGGATTTGATCGCGATTGCGCCATCGCCGGCTGCCAGCGCCACCGGAGCCAGTACATTGCCCTGGATATCGCCCAACACATTGCCAGTCAGACCACCTTCGAAGGCCGCCCGCACAATCGAGGCATTGACCTCATCAAAATTGGTTATACCCATGCAAGCCTCCTAGGTGTTTCCGAGAGCAGCCAACCGCCAATCGCCATAATGCACGTTGTAGCGGCCGTAGAACTTGAAGTAGTACATGCCGCCATCGCCGCCCATCGGGTCGAACCAGGCGCTCTGCAGGTTCGGCTGCTCGCGCATGGAGACCAGAATCGGTTTGGCTGTTTCGCCCGTGGCAGCCAGCACCCAGGCGGTCGCATCGAAATACGGGGTGACGATCGGGGTGATCCGCCCGGAGAACGGATTGACCTCGCGATTGGCCGTATCGTAGGCCTGGGGATTGCTGCAAATCTGGATTGCCAGAGTCTCCAGCACCGGAGGAACGATCAGCGCATCGTAGATGAAATCGCTGTAGTCACCCTGATCGGTGCGGAATTGACGGGCCGCAGCCATGACCGTGGCGAAATTGTCCAGGCTGAGCAAATTGCCGAACAGGTTATCCTGACCGGTTTGATAGGCCGCACCCTTGTCGATATGGGCATTGTGGAAGAAAGTCAGCCCGTCATAGCCGATGTTGCCTGCCACGTCGCCGGCGTTCAATGCCTGGAAGACCATCTTTTGGATGTGCTTCGTGAATTTCTCGCCAGCGGAGCGGGCCTTGCGGTCCAGGGATCCGGTCTGATCATCCATCACCGCGTTGTGGGAGATACCCACAGTAGTGTCCCAGTTGCGCGGTTTGACCGTCATGCTCTTCTCGATCATTTCCTGCACCTGGGATTTGCCGACGTTTTCAGTCGGCATGGGGGCGTCGCCCAGATCAACCAGATCGATCGATTTGGCGTTCATATCGACGACCTGCGCCACGCGGCCCCAGGTGGGAGCCTGGGAGCGAACGGACGTCAGGAAGCCTGACCGGGCAGCGACGACTAAGTGTTGCGGTACGTTTCCAGAAATCATGTTAGTCTCCTATGCCCCGGTGCAAACCTGCGGGGTGATCAGCTCAACGTAGGCATAACCGTCCAGCACCCGGTGCAACTTGCCAATCTGAGGATTGTCAGCCACGGTAACGGACAGCGTGCCCGAATCGGACATATAGACGGTTTTGCCAAGATCGGCATCGGTAAAAACAGCCGACTTGAAGCCCAGAATGGTCGGGCCAACAAAGGCATTGATGCCGGACTTTTCGACCGTCTCCGCATCGCCAAGCGCAACTGATTTGTCCTCGGCAGCGATGCCAATGAACACGTCGGTCGGAGCCACAACGGTGGCATCCACCCAACCAATCGGGTTAACTGTGTCCGTCGCTGAAAGGATCAGCGGCTGACCCTTGTAGATCGTTCGCGCAGCGGAGGTATCCAGGGCGAACTGTTCGAGAACAGCCTCTCCCAGTGTCCGCAGCGGTGCAGCAGCAGTTAAATCAGCCATGGGTTCCTCCTACTTTTTGGCTTCGAAAGCGGTCAGGTCATAATCGGCCTGGTTGCCCAACTCGACCGCATTGACCCTGAAAAACTCCTCGATGGACTGTTTGGCATCCACCCAGGCCTGCAATTGCGCGGCAATCGGTGCGGGCAATTTCTGCCGGCCCTTTCCGCCCAGGTCTTTGGAGTGTCCCAGCTCGGAAAACTCGGTGAGTTTGCCGGCCGTCAGCACGTCCTCAATCAGACCTTCGAACTCGGCCTGTTGCTCAGTGCTTAAGCTGGACATGAATTTGCTCAGCCGTTCCTGGGTAACGGGCAGCCCGACCGGGCGCTCCGCACTGCCAGAAACCACGCGGGCAGAGAATTCAGCCACGTGCGCCTTCCGCTTTTCAGCTTCCAGCAACTCGGTCACTTGCGCCTTCGCGCGAGTTTCGACCAGCGCCTGCAATTCGGCGACCCGTGCGGGATCCGCCGACAAGAGCGCTTCCAAGCTTTGGTGATTGTCGGTCATAGGTTCCTCCTGATTAGGATTGGTTTTTGGGGGATTCCCCACTGAACCGGGCCGCCGCCCGGAAAACAGTCGTTTCACATTTTCGAACGCCGATTCGAGCAAGGTCAAGGCATCGGCGTCCTCTTCGATGTCCAGCTCGTTCAGCCCTTCCGATAATTCAATCGGGCGAAGCTTGATTTCTGTCGGTGTCCGGGTGGCCGGCCAGTTGGTCAACGACCCACCCAAAATGACCTTATCCACCAGATTCAATGAAGGCGAGAAAAAGCGCACCTTATCGCTGGCAATCAGCTCCATCCCGTCATCAGTCCAGCGCGGGGTAAACCGGATTTTGCTGCCGTCTTCGCTCAACTCAACCGCTGTGATCCAGCCGGCGCCGCCATTCAGGTCGTGCGAATAACAATCGATTGGCAGCCCGACAACTTGACCACTTTCGCCGCGGGTGGATTCGATCAGGGCACGGGTATTGGCCAGGAAGGTCGAAAAATCGGCTCGGTCAATACTCGCTTCCCGGCCCCACATATCGTAGAAAGTGCCGGCCGCCATACCGTCGAACGGTTTACCCTCGGCCGTTTGACCGGACATGCTGGCCAGTAAAAAAAATCGCTGTTGTTTGGGCATTGCGCTCCTGGGTTAAACAAAAAAGGCCGCGCCGCCCAAAGTGGGCAAACGCGGCCAGCCACAAAAATAGTTTGTCAGCGAGAACCGTAGTATGCGGTTGTTTAAGTCGTGCACCCAGAGGATAGCACGTCTTTTCTAAAAATGCAAGTTCTAATTTATATCGTAGAACAATTTTAGAATTTTACATTAGAGTTTTCAACGAGTTTCCTAAAACCACTTGACAAACCTAACGTTAGGTTATATACTGTATACATCAAACGAAACGGAGACACGAGATGACAGACACAACCGGAAACACCACCAGCAAGTCCAGCACTGAGAAAAATTTCTTCGTCATGTACAGCAAAAGCAAGGGTTACTTCGTTCTGACCGCCGAAAAAGCGGAGCGCAGTTGGGCCGAAAAAATCCGAGGTTTCGCAACCCTCCGGGAAGCCGAAGAAGAAGCCTATAACGCCACTCACGGGATGGAATAAGATGATCGATCACACATACGACTCGGACAGCGGATTGGGGATCGGCGGGATCAATAATGACCAGAGCCTGCCGATCATCCCAACAGTCGAAGATATCGAACGCATCCAGCGGATGCACGACACAGATATCGTTTGCAAGCGCTGCGGCGCATCAAAAAACTTCGATGGGGCCCGTTTCACACAGGGCCAAAACAAAATTTGTGATGACTGTGCATAGGAGACTGACATGTTTACTCTAGAACGAACTGATTCTGCACATGTAATTGCACCCGATAGTGCCTTCAAACTCTTTGGAACATACGCCTCACTGCGTGCGGCCGTTCGCGCTATGGACACAAACCGATCACAAACCAGCGGCGGGAGTGGCACATGGGCGCATAACTATCGCATCTTAGATCAAAATGGCTTGCTCGTTAATTTGGATGATATCCAGTTCGCGCGGGAACAGAACATGCACGCATCCGAAGCTGCCGCAGCCCTCGGCTCCATCCGCACGCCAAAAAAGGCAGCTCAATCCCGCATAAATGGGCGCAAGGGGGGAGCGCCGCGGAAAATAAAGTAGCATCATAGCACTCGATTTACAGCCCGCCCTGACCGGCGGGCTTTTTATCATACCGCTTCCTCGTACCAATCCACTCTGCGCATTGTCCCAACCGGCCACCCGGGAGAATGAAGGCTCACCTTCCATTGCGGCGGCGTCCATCCCACTGGGCTGGTCGGCATATCGCATTCGATCCCGCTGCCCTCCGGTATACCATGCGCCAGATAACCGTCACTGATCAGCGCGGTCTCGAACTCGGCCGGCGCAACAATCCATTCGTCAATCTCTCCCATGCCAATGGACCGCCGCTTTCCCAGAAATGCAATATCTTTTAGCAAATCCAGGATCGCTTCAATATTTCCGATGCAGCGCGCCTCCCAGCCCGGCGCTATCGCCACAGGCATCGGCAGACGACGTTCCATCCACCGCCCGGTATTGAATTTGATCGACCTGGCCTCGCTGAACAGCGCTTTTGGCGGTCGTTTATGCGAATATACGGTGTCTGAAATATTTATGCCGATCGGTTCAAAAACAGAACTATCCCACAGCGGCAATCCTTCTGGCGATAACCAGACCATTTTGAGCGGCAGCGGCAGCCAGTAGGCTTCTGGAGTGTCCGGCAGTCCATTGCCGCCAGTTGCCCGATCCACTACCGAGCGTGCCAATAGGTTGTCCAGATAAGGCGGTGGATGATAGGAAATCACCGGAGAATTGGGTTTTAGTACAGCTCGCACCACCAGCGGGCGCATTTCCAGCGCTCCAAATTCACGGGTAAACGCTTCGAATTCAGGAAGGTTAATCATGTCAGTTTTCCTTTCAATCGCTCATGTCCATCTCGTCAATTCTGGGAAACGCTCGATCAGTTTTTGGTAATTTTCCGGGTCGCGTTCGCGCAGCTCGGCCAATTGTCCAAAGGCGATCATCGCCCGTCCTCCCATTCTCGTCTTGGTGCGCGCAGAGAACCCTTTTTCGTAACCAGCCAGTAGCGGGATCTGATGTTTGATGATATATGCTCCAATATCTTCCTCGCGCCAGTCTGCCAGCGGGCAGATGCGATAAACACCGGCTTTGCTGCCGGCACGATATTGGCGGATGGCATGCCCTTCCATTCGCTCCCGCAGCCAGGCTCTGCGGATGGCCGATTCCTCTGCCCGCAATCCGATGAAGCAGCCATCCCAGTCACCAGCCGCATGAAGATATTTTTCCCATTCATTTTGAAAGGTCTGGTATTGCTCGTAGAATGTTTTGTCTTCCCACCCGGGCGAAAAAACATGATCTACCTGAATTTCGGCAAAATCCATCTTCGGATACCCAGAGCGCCACCAATCCAAAACACCATCGATGTCGCGATGCAGCAGGCGGGTCTCTCCGCCGGTCAGAATCCGCACTATGGCATTCGGCTTTATGGATAGGATAAGATGCAGCATGACTGATGAATCTTTCCCGGCCGAAAATGAAACATACGGCGCGCGACAAAGTTGGTATGCATATCGAATGCAATTCATTGCCTGCGCCACGCGCCGTTCGAAGATCGGCAGCAGAGCATAAGCTCGGTAGGCAGTTTCTTCAGGGCTCACGATACTACTTTTGCGCCCGTTCCGAGCGTGCCATCCAGAATCCATCTGCGCAGTTGATCGTGATTCTCAGCCAGGTAGGTTTCGTAGAAATCGCGCGCCTGTTCGAATTCGTTCGGGCGTTCTAGCCATCCCGCGCTAACCACGCCATACCCACGCGCTGACTGTCCGGCTATCACTGGATGGCAGTCCAGGTAGGTTTGCAGTGCCGCCGCCAGCGCCCCGATCGCCAGTTGATCGGCATAGGGTTTGAGGGATAATCTCACCACAAACTGCGCTCCCGGTACCAGCGCTTCGAAGTTGTAGATCATCTGCCCTGCTCCTTGTTCGGTAGCCTGGCGGGTATGGGTGATGTCATCCAGTAGATCGAATGCGCTTACTGCAGCGCCAGACAGCTCAGCGGCCATCCCGGAAAGCGCAGCATGATTTTCGCGGCACACCAGCCATGCAGAAACGGACAACAGCGATTCGCCCAGATCGAACGAATCGCATACGCCGCCCAGTAGATCGAGCAGCGGGTAATTTTTGCGCGCTTTGCGTGCCAGAGCAAAGGCGCCGGATGGCTGTTTTGCACCGGCGCGGATATTCCCGCCATTGTAGAAGATCGCTTCGGCTTCCACCGGCAGCGTTTCCCCGGCCAGATCGAGCGCCCCGAACAGATGCAGCCAACCCGGTTCACGCACGATCTGGTGACGCAGGCTGTTGGCCGAGACTGCCGGCACATCCAGTACCAGCGACGCTGGCAGTGAAGCCAATTCCGGAGATCGGAGTTTAGCAGTTTGTGATCCGCTTTCATCAAGCGGTAGAGAAACAGCCTGGGCATAAGCTTCGTTTTGCATCTTGGCTTTTGCGCTCCAAACTCGCGCCACGGTGATGATCGTCCGGTGTTCCGTGGCGATTTGGTTGATCACCGCAAACTGTGCCGCTCCTGGCAAAGCAAAGAATCCGATCAGTAGTTCATCCTCGCGCCCTAATTGAATCGGGAGTTGCAGGTCGCGGGTGATATTGGACCAGAACGAACGCAGATTGGAGGATTTGACCGCAGCCGTGCGAGCACGGCTTTCCAACAGGCTATAACGCTCCATGCCCGAGAACAACCCGGTTCCATCCTGACTGTTGTAGGTGTCGATCAGCAGTTTGATTAGCGCGCAGGCAGCGAATTCCGCAAATGGCATATCCGCTACAATAGGCGCCAGATCGGCCGGAACCGGATGCGCCGAGCTGAATTGCTCGATGATTTCCGGGCCGATTGCAGTCTGTTCTCCAGACTGAGCAATCAACTGTTTTTGGCGGTTGAAGGTCAAAACATTGGATCCATCCTGAACGGCTGGATCGTGATGGCTGATCGGAGTCAGCGCAGTTAAAAGTAAATTGGCTTGGATCGTAATTGGTTTCATTTTTTCCTCTGTGAAATGACATAAGCAAATTGATATTCAGGCTGATGGCGCATGCCGCTCAACCGTTTTTCCCAGTCGATGGTCTGTTGCAGTCCAACGATCATGGCGGTTTTGATGTCCGAGAGCAGGTTTCGCCCCAGGGTCGGTTTATTGAACCCTTTAGCCAATATGCTCTCCAAAAAATCAAGCATTTGGAGCATTTCGCCCCAATTCAGTGATATGACTCCCGAACAATTTTGCTCCGGGTCATGTAGATAAACCAGCGTGGCATCGCTCAACACATCCACTCGGGCGCGTGGCCACACGCGCTTTTTAACATCGGTTGTTAGAATGCACAAAACGCCCGTTCCCTGCCGTTCGCGCCATACCAGGCGCGCCAGGTCTGACCAGCAGGGACGATCTTGTTTTTCCGCCTCCTCTCGGGAAATCAATGGGTGAAAACCTGTTCCATCTTCGAAAATTAGCCATGAACCCATATTCCAGGTGCCTTTGAAAGCCCTGGCCGCATTTTCGGACAGATAACCGGATAGATTGCCGTGCAGCATTTCGATGAATTCTCCAGCAGCATCTGGAATAATGTCCCATAGCGAGTATCCGGTGGTGATAGGCGTCCCTTCCAGTGCACAGCGTGTATTTTCCGGGACCGGAACCGGTGGGCTTTCGATCGCCGGTAACCCCATCCCACAAACCAGGTAATCTGAAACTGTCATATTGCTCCTTTCGATTAAACTAATCAAACCGTCTGTGTCTTCGGTGATTTTTAGCCCGCAAATTTCTAGCTTTGCTAAATCTCTGGTAACAGTTGAACGATTCACGCCCAAACGACGGGCAATTTCGGCCCGTCGAATGCCCTGTGGATAACGGGGAATGAGTGCCCGGTATCGGATGAACCGCTGAATGTCCATATCAGTTCACTACCTCAAACCTACCTGGATCCATTAAAGTTTTCAATTTAGAAACAGCGTACTGGGTTCCGTTCCCGGATCGATCCAGACGCCATCATGCCCTTGCGCCTGCACCGGCATGGGGAATTTCACGTTGATCTGTCTGCAGCTGCACGTCGGGCATTCCAGCTCACCCAGCCCAGGTTTGGCTATGGCCACCCACCGGCTCCCGCAAACAAAACAGCTTGTCCCATAGAACCAGGTGCCCGGCATAATATGCGCCACTACCTGAGGCCAGTCCAGCACATTCACTTCAAACATCCCTCGGCTCCAATCGGTTGATCTGCTCGACTCGGGAAATTTCCACTTGCCAGGGAATAGTCCGGAGATCATCCTTGACTACCCGGATAATATATTCCCCGCCTGGCGGAAGCCGGTCGATCACCCGCCCCACCCGAACGGCTTGAGGGCTGAGGTCGGTTACTGGTTTTTCGTCTGGCATCAGGTTGTCCAAACTTTACCGGTGTCATCGAAAAGAAAATGTTGGCATTGCCAGCCACCACAGATATAGCTATGATTGCCCGGCCGGCCCGGAATCAGGTTACGCTTGATCCACCAACTGGCTTTATGCCGCTGTCCTTTCAACTTTTGGCAGGTAGCGCAGCTCTCAGCGCCGTCATGCCCGCCAAATGTAAGCACTATATTCCTCGCCCCGCGCATCTTGGCCTCGGAATAAATGCTGTCCAGCGTCTTGCAGTATCCCTCTGCGCGCCGGTCCGCCTCTCCGATCCAGGCTTCCATGCCCTCGCTCTTCAGATCCTTGAGCTGGTAGAACAGACTATCGATAAAGCCAAGTTCCGCATTGGTGCGAGCCGCCGCCCACTGTTTATCTTCCGGCTCGGCATCTGTAGCCCAGACACCCCCGCCGCCGTCTGCAAACCCGATTTCAATGGCCAGTAAGAATGCATTGACCATGGCCTTCTTCATCAGGTTGCGAAAGCGGGTAATCCGCACGTGATCCTGGGTAAAATAATCCTGAATGGCTGCCCAGATTTCGCCGCGATAGATTCGCCGCACCTCGGCATAATCGCCCAGGGAGAGCTGGACCAGTTCAGCGCCCATGACCAGATCGAACAGAGTCGGCTCTGTCATTTGCGCCTCTCCTGATCCTTCGCCGGGTAGAGATGAACCCGCTGGATCGTGCCGTCCGGATAGTAAACGATCTCCTTGATCCGCGGGCAGGCGCCGGCATGGAAAATCATGCGGTTGCTGGTCGAGCAGAATGGGCACTGGCCGGCATGCGATTCGCCGGTAGGGATGCCGTTATAGGGCAGCGCTGGCCGGTCGCCCCAGAGAACCTCGCTCATTTTTCCCTCCGCTGCAGCAGCGCGTAGGTTTCCGGTTCGTTCACCCTGGCCCACTCCCGCCACCGTTGCATAGCCAGTTGCACACGCTTAGCGGATGATTGCGCCAGACCGGCTTCTGTTTCCGTGGTCTCGTCTGTATTGTCCTCCTCGGGCGTTTCTGCAGAAACGCTCTCTCCCTGTTCGGGCAGCGTTTCAGGCAGGAACCCGGTACGCGCTCGGATCGCCTTGAAATCTTCTTCACCCAGGGGGATCGTTGCTTTGAGCGGAGCTAAAATGCTGCCCAATTCGCTCAATGAAATTACTTTCTGAACCGGTTCGACCTTCAGCCGCGGGCGCCGGGTCATACCGGGAAAAGCGCCGGCATTCCAGGCGAACAGGCGCCGGCCGATTTGATTGTCGATCTGGTTGACAAAGCCGTCGATCATGGCATTGTAGGTGATGATCCACATGCTGCTGGAATCGTTCATCGCGCTGTAACTGCCGGCGCCGGTGGTGGCCGAAAGCGCCATCCACTGCGCGTTGTATAACGTCAATTTGAGAATACCGTAATATTTGATCGCCTCCAGGATCGAACCGGCCGCCTGGAAAGGAATATCTTTGACCTCGCCCAGAAAGCCCTTGGGAAACAACGCATAATTTCCTTCCTGGGCGGTCATAATCGCCCGCGCCGCATCCCGCACCTGAGTTTTGGCCAGGTCGGTAATCTCACCCTCGGCATTGACGCTCAGGAAGCCGGCCGCATGTTCAAAGCCGATGCCCTGTACTACCTCCAGACCGAACTTGATCCGTTCCAGCCGCCAGACCGATTCAAGCGGGCTCAGCCCTTCCGGGTTATGCGGATCCCCAAAGGTGAGGTGCAGCGATTTATCGAGTGGGATCTCTGTTGCCGGGTTAGGCCAGTCCATCTGCCACATACCCCGTAATCGTCCGCTGGCATCATCCAGCGACCAATGATCGAAGCTGCTGGAGTCGCGCCAGGCAAAGCGCCGGATGCCGATTAATCCATCTGAATAGTTGGACCGCCAATCGTCTTCAGCGGGCGGACGCCACTTCGGATTACGCACGCCAGGCAGCACTTCCCACCAGCCCCAGCCAAAAAACGGTACCTGAGAGACCATCGTCTCTGCCAGGTTACTCATCCCGCCCTCGATATCCAGCAGCATCGTCTCTGCAAACTCCTGGGCACGTTTATCGCCGTCTGAGGGTTTGTCTGGCAGTTCCCAGCTCAGCTTGATTCCCCGCGCCAGTGCGGCATAGACCTGGCGCACGATCGATATTTCCGGGTCCGCCCTGCGCAATCTTGAAAAAAGCGGCTGCACGCCTGGCCAGTGCAGATCCGCATGGTAAGCCTCGTTCACAAAGCCCATGGTGGTTTTCAAACCCAGTGAGCCCGTTTCCTGGAAGAGATCAATTTTTGCCATTATTTCCACCTCGATTCATAATCGTCAATGTGCCCCAGGTCGGAGAGGCCGGCCCAGTCAATGTGTGCGCCAGTGTAAAAAACCATAGCTACCGCATCCCCACAGTCTGGAGAGCGGCCCAGTCGCTTGATGATTTCGTCTTTCTCTTCGATCTGGATCCCCTGCAGGCTCATGTGCCAGCGGGGCGCAGTCAGATCAGCCAAAATTTCCGGGTCGTCAGGCAGAGCAATATTCTCTCCATCGATGGGATCCAGCATTTCACGCAGCCCCCAGTACATGGCTGCCCTAACATTGCGCATGGCCAGCAGCCCGGATCGATCGCGCCTATCCGATTTACTGGCCCCGTTTATTCCAGCCACAGGCAGCTTTAGCCGGCGCAAACTGTCATACACACTCGAACCCACCCCGATTACATCGATATTGATCGGTGCCTTTCGGCCGTTCAATATCGCAATGATTAAATCTGTCACAATCTGGCCGTCTGGTGTTTCAACCCCTTGATATTTATGCAGCGGTGCTAGCCAGGTACCATGCCGCTCTGGAATCACCGTCTGGTCATTACCGCCGCGAGCCACGTCGCAAGATACTGCGGAGAGCGGGGAGTCGGCAGGCGGTCCGGGTTTCCAGCGCGCTTGAGCAGCCTTGACCCAGGAGGTGGGGATCACCTGCATAGGGTTGTCAGTTTTGGCCAGGTTGAATAAGCCGTATTTAAACTGACTGCGCAGCGGTTCAGGCAAAGCATCCAACACCGCGCCATATCCGGTAGCAACCAGGTATGGATTATCTTTGATCTTGGCCGGGATGAAGGTACGGGACCGCGGGACAATTTCATCCCCTTTGAAGCTGAAAGGCGAACCGTCTTCCCGCTGCACGTCCCGTTCCTGACCGCGCTCGGTGACTGTGGCAAACCAGCGGACTTCGCCAGGCATAGCCGGATCCTTATGCTTTTCATCCAGCCATGGGCCCCAGCGCCGGGTAACCCAGTCACCGTCCGAAGTGGTGGGTGGATTGCCGGCTGCTACAACTCTGCAGCGCTGGCCTGGGATAGTAGTGCGATTCCAGGCCGTCAGGAAACGATATTGATTTTCCGTAAAATCGGGTAGCTCATCAAAAGCCTTCAAATCATGCGGCCGGCCCTTGAATTTTTCCCGGTCGTGTTCATATTGAACTGCGCCGAATTCCAGCATGCGCCCGCCCGGAATATCGCGCCATATCTTTTCGGTACCATTGTATTTGGCGCCGGATCCGGTCAGTAATTCCCAGGAGCGCAAAGCCAGGTCTTTTAATTGCGGATACTCGCGCCGGAAAATAATGCTCTTCCGGTGCGCAGTCAAGGCCAGCCCGATCAGCAAGTCGCTTTTACCACCGCCAGCCGCGCCGCCATAGAATAGCTCTTCTGCGGGGGAGAAGTAAGCCTCAGTCTGTACGCCGGCGTTCGGGCCCCATAACTTGCTCACGATCAGCAGCTTGTCCAGCTCTGCGCGTTCGCGCGAGGTCAAGTAAGGCAGCAATTCGGCTACTTCGTTCTGCGTCACTGAGTCCAGCAAATTTGTCTTCCTCACTTTCGGCCTGATCCGGATTTACCTTATCGCCGGTCGCCAACCGGCCGATCTTGGCAGCCAGATCGATGGCTCTGGCGACATGATCGATTCTTCCGGGCTCAACCCGCCTGGCCTGTAATGTTTCTATGGCCAGGTCGCGCAATTGATTCGATGCAGCCCAATCAAGTTCTCGCTGCGCTTCATACCGAGCCATCCACTTTAACCGGGTCTCCTCTGCCAGATAATCGTCCCAGGCGCTGGCCCGCTGTTCCCAGGTCAAACCTCCCGTTATCGGTTTGCCGGCATTGTCCAGTACATGCGCCCAATATTTAAATCGGGTACTGGCCTGTTTGAGCGGTTTTTTCTTGGGCTCAATATCCCGGACGGGCTCTGTATTTACCAGATCCTCCCATCCGCGAACTTCTTTGGAAACAATTTCGATCGGACTCTTTTTTGACTCTAAATAGTCCCTATAGGCCCTCGCTAGCGACCGCGGCGCCGCTTGGCTGAGGTAAAACTCGTGGAAGACTCGAAACTGGTTCGAGGTCTCATACCACTGCCGTTCCCAGGGTTTTACCTCTTCGCCCGGGTCCATTTTCACACCATATACCGCGTGCTGTTGATCTGCACCGCCGCCCAGCCCTCACGACCGTCTACGGTATGACCAAAAGCCCAGGCCTGGCTACCGGCAATCCCGGTAACGATAAACTTCTCACCCTTGTGCAGGTCGCCTTTGTCCCGGAAATTTATACCCGGCCCATCCCGCAAATTCAGCGTTTCTGCAGAAACGGTCAGTACCAACCCGGCTGGGGCGGGTTCCGGAAGAGGAACAGGAATCGGCGTTGTTTGAGGCGGGACAATGTTGAACAACGCTCGCATCTCTTCCACTGTGCCGTTGAAGTAATTCATGTCCAGCTCTTTGGATTCCGCGCCCAGGGTAAGCCCGTCGCCCAGGTCGGTAAACTGCCAGAAGGTCCAGTGCGTCCAGGGCAGCGGGATATCCGGTTTTGAAACATAATAATTGGCAATCCACAATTTGCGCGCGGCGAAGAATGGATCATCCGGAGAACCAAATTCCCGCCAGAACGAAGGCGAGGTGTAAATCATTAATTCCCGCCCCAGACCCTGTTCGGCTGCATCGATGAAAATTTTCAGGTTCGCCAATGCCCGCGCCCGGCCGGGGTTATAGGAGCGCATTTCATAATCAGCGACCGGCGAGATTTCGCCTGGGTCCGCCTTCAGCATGCCGGCGAAGAAATTCCCCTGGGTAGCCGGCCCATAGCGCCAATCCAGGTAGTGATAACCAAAGCGCGGCAATGCAGCCTGTCTGGCATGGATCCAATTCAAGGCGTAATCCGGGTCTGCCCAGGTGCCCTGGGATGTTTTGACCGCGGTAAATGAAACGCCCCCGGCGACCATCTTCGAAAAGTCGACCATCTGGGGGGTAGAATTGTTATCCTGCCACTTTGAGAGATCGGTTCCTAAAGCGTTAGTCATGCATTCCTCCGTTTCGGAACGACTTTGGCGGCAATATCCTTGGCAATATCCCCTAGCTCTTCAGCGCGCTCTTTGGATGCCCTGTCATGAGAGGTCATTGTCTCTGTCAGGGCATCAATCCGGCGAATT
Source organism: Bellilinea sp. (assembly GCA_036514835.1). Taxonomy (GTDB): domain Bacteria; phylum Chloroflexota; class Anaerolineae; order Anaerolineales; family Anaerolineaceae; genus Bellilinea. The sequence continues at coordinate 12,481 of DATBWK010000099.1, read as the reverse complement.
AGCTTTTCGAGTACCTCATTATTTTCCCGGTACTGCCTGGCTTGCTGATCGGAAATTTCCAGCAGGAATTTTTGCCATTGCCGGTCCCGTTGAGCCTGTTCCTCCTCGTGCTTTCGTCCCATGACTTCATACCAGGCGAGTTGAGTTTTCCTCTCGGTCTCACGCTTTTCGTACTGTGCTTCCTGCCAGACACGCTGTTTATCGTTCTCGGTCGTCTGCCAGGCAGAATAGGCTCGAAAGAGGTGATACAACGCATATCCGATGGCAACAATCACCACGAACATGATTCCAGTGACCACATACTGGTCCCAGATAGACACAGTTGGCACAGGGATTTCAGGGGTTGGCATATATTTTGCCTATCCCTGACTAAGGAACGCCAATGTAGGCATCCCGCAGCGCTTTTTCTTTGGCTTCATCCGCTGCCAGTTTGACCGGTGCAGGTAAAGGGGTCAAGCTGTAAGTGGATTGGTTGGCAATCAGGGTACTGATAAAAATCGTGACCAGTTGTATAATCCCGGTTCGATCACAGGCCAGGCCAGTGTCGATGATCCCTTCGCAGTTGAGCGCGTAAATCGTTATGGTAGTTGCCAGCAAAACCCCCAGCATAATCAATCGCTTAAGCTCGGGCGCCAGCTCGGCAAATTTAACATTGAGCCAGGGGATGTAACTAAACGCCAGGCTGAGGACCACACCAGCAATTCCACCCAAAAGCTGAGGCGTCAGTTCGACAGCCGGCGCCACCTCCTGGGACACGGGCGCAGCAAATACGGGCGCAGCCAGCACAAACAGCAAAACCAGGCAAAGAATCAGGGACACAACGATCTTTTTCATACGAATCTCCTTGAGGGGTTAAACAAAAAGCCCGGAGCGGCATACCTGATTCATCAGGTATAACCGCCCCGGGAACTATGCCACCGACGAGCTAAAGCCATTATAGACAGAACTCAATTAAATTTCAACAATCTATTCTTCCGGCTCGTCTTTGGTCATGGATTCGGAGGTGTAATAAATCTTGTAAATATCGCCATTGTGGAATTCTATGCGCAACTCCCCCCACCCGCCTTCACGCTGCAAAGCATCCACTTTATGATGCAATAAACGCATTGCTTTTTTGCTCAGCAATTTGGAAATGTCATGTAAATTCCCTGAGGCAGATCGATTCGGCTCAATCATGATGGCCAATCTTAGAACAATTATACGAGTAAATAATTTCTAAAACCACTTAATAAAATCTATGAAATGCCCTCTGTCAAACCAACGGGCATTTTTCATAATCAATCAAACTGCTACGCTGCCGGCGCCAGCGCTCCTTCTGCCAGCTCCTGGACCAGCGCTTTCAGGTCCAGCTTCGGCTTCATACCCATTTCGGCCGCAACGCCGATCAAATAGTCTGCCACGACAGCCGGCCCTTCTCGGAGCATACTCCAGTCCACCAGGGTACCGACAAAATCACGGCCCAGCCGGTTCAAGCAATCAGCTTTGGTAAACTCGCCCTCCAGCCGAATGCGGCCTATCCGGCACAAAACATTGAGCGTCCCCGCATTATGGGAACTGTACAAAAAGCCGCCAAATTCCGAGGCGACCGCATCTAAATATTTAGCGGCGCGGCCTACCCTTTCTTTTTCTTGTTTTTCTCGTTCTTCGCGCAGCCGTTCCCGTTCCTGCTGGAATGCCAGATTATTCTGATTCTTGCTTTGGCTGGCAATAGAGGCTTTGGAAATACTGATCACGTCCACCGCTCTGGATTGGGTGTGCTGATCCGGTCCCCATTTGGAGACACGCCCTCTCAGGCGCAAATCTGGGGATTTCTCCTCCCACATTTTTTTGAACCGATCGCGAGTAGCCCAGTTTTCGTCCTCGAAGAGTTTTCCATCCACCTCGGGATCATAAATGGCAATGCCCGTTTCTGCAGAAACGCGGGCCAGTTCGATTTTTATCCAGGCATCGCGTTTGCGCTCGAAGCAAATCTTCCGCCCGCAAATCCCCTCGTTTTGAACTGACACAAAGAACGGGCACTTTTTGCACTCAGGCGGATGCGCCAGGTGATTGATTGCCTTCGCCATTTCCGGCGCCTTTTCGGCTATCAGTTTTCCAACCGTTGAGGGCTGTTCTCCTTCCGTACGCAAAAATACCACGTATAAATGCTCGAATATTTCTTTCGGTTGAACAACCGAAATGCCGCCATTGATGTGTGTCAGTCCTTCCACAGACGGCAGCTGAATCGTCACCGGCTCCTGGTCTTGCTGAAAGAATCGCTTGAATTGCTTGTAGGTGGGAGCAGGTAAAGTTTCGGCCGGCTGCCAGTCCAGCATGAATAAATTTTGTGCTTTGTCCTTGCTTTGATTGTAGGGCTCGTAAAGCTGGATAGATTCCTTCTGCGCCAAAATAACGGTGCGGATCGAATTGTCCACCTGTTCAGGTTTGGAATATTCCGTAGTGGCAATGTGCTTCGCCAGATCGTTGATCACAGGGGTCGGGATCACATCGTTCAGGGATAACAACCGCCTGGCTGCTACCTCGGTAATTTTGCCCTCATTCAGGCCGGCGATAGCCGCTTCAGGCAGATCGACCAATCGCATTTTGTTTCGCACCGCCGATTCACTCATGCCAAAAAGCCGCCCGATCTCCGCGCTGGTTTTGCCGAATTTCTCCCGGTAAATGCGCATGAGCTTGGCCTCTTCCACCGGGGTCAGATTCTTGCGGGCAATGTTTTCCTGGGTGCCATAAACGAACATTTGTTCATCACTCAGCTCGCGCACGATCACCGGCATATGGTGATACTTGGCCAGGTCGGTCAGGTCGCCGCCAGACATAATTTCACCGCGATCGCTGCGTTCCTTCAGCAGCTTATAAGCCGCCAGGCGGGAATGGCCAAACGCCAGTACCACCTGGTCGCCATGGGCTCCCGGTCTGGCCAGCGGATACTGAAGCAAACCATCCCGAGCAATCGAATCGGCCAGTTTGGCGATGTGCTCAGGGTCTTCCGAGTCGCGCATCTGGTAAGGGTTGGCCTGGATGATCTCAACCGGGACCAGCCGGACAGTTTCGGTAATTTGGGTCATTATTTGATCTCCTCTTTTCGAGTTGTGAATTTGCCACAGGCCGGCCAATCTTTATTCCAACGATCTTTCTGATCGGTTTCAGTGCAGGCCAGAATATGCCGGCCGGCTTTGGTCGGATGCTCTTTGGAAACGCAGAACTTGCAATCGCCACACTTCTTCTTCCCCTTCGCCCGGCCATTGTAGGCAATCATGACCCGAATCGGAGGATCCAATAAATGGCCATTTTCATCCCGAAATCTAGCCTCCGCTTTTGCCTTCCACTCAGCCCAACTGGGTATTTTTTCCGCCGTTTTTTCCATTGCCCTTTCCTCCACAAAATACATGATGGTGCCAACCGTACCGGGTCCGCGTCCATTTCTTGGCGCCGCAAGCGGTGCACTTGCAGCTGCAGTAGCCATACGACTTTCCACACAGAACACAGTGCCCGTTGTTAATATGTGTCGTTTCCAGCAGCTGAACCGGCTCCTTCAGCGCGGTCACGCTAAAGGGGACTCGGCTGCTGCGCCGGCCTCCCGGAGTTTGGTTAGCGCCCGCTCAACAGCCTTGCGCCGATTCGCTTCCTTCGCGCAGGATACCGAACAGGTTTTGGCTTGTGCTCGCCGTCCAATGATTTGACTGCCACAAACTTCGCACCTTTTCACGCCTTCCGCCAGAATGAGCGGTTTATGCCCGTTGCCTTTGACAATCACCCGGACCGTTTCGTCCGGAGGCAGAAGGTCCAGATCCCGGCCTAAATCTTCCGATTCAGCCTCTGGTTCCACAATGGCCAATGCTGCCGGCGCCGGCTGTCTTTCGGTTTCGAACCATTGAACGCCGCCCAGGGCAACAGCCACCGCCACCAACGCCGGATGGCCAATTTCATACAGCAGCTTTGGATTGGCCAGTTCAACGTTTAGATGCTGCGCCACCTCCAGCAAAATGGCATTGTCTTTATCTTCCAGTAGGATTTTCATAGGTCTCCAAAAATGTAGATCTGGCCGTCCTGCTGCAGACTCCAGCGCAGCAGTCCGCCTAATAAATCTTTGGCCATCCAGGCGCCAAAGGGAACGTTTCTACCGCGCTCTTCGGAGCGCCGCTTATAATTGGCTTCGATATTTGCCAGCAGCGTTTCTGTAAAAACGCGGTCTGCCTCGGAGCAGGTTGCCAGGTAGGCATCGACCAGCTCGCAGTTCGTCAATTTAGGCTGTTTTTGTTTGGGCATGGGCCTCCTCGTAAACAAAACCGCTTCCGCCGCAGGTTGGGCACCGGTCGATATCCGGTACCGGATCAGTACAGGAAGCGTCGGTGATGACATAACCATCGCCCTGGCATTCTTGGCAAATTACGGCCGGCCGCTGGCTGCATTCAATTTCGTAATTTTCGAACCAATTAGCAGGCAGATCAAGGAATGGCATAATTCCTCCGTAAAATTGCCCTGGCAGGAGGGGAGACCTGCCAGGGCATGGATATGGTTAGAAGGGGACATCCTCGCCAGGTTGATCGGGTATGAAATCATCGAACTCGGGGCCTCCGCCAATAGATTGGACATTTCCATTGCCCCCCAGCTTCGCCCAGGCGTTCAACCATTCGCCGGCATCTGCCAAATAAGTGACCATTTCCTTCGCAATCTCCTCCCCGACGAAAAGCGACTCCAGTAGTTTTTCATCCATAGATTCAGGCAAATAGGCGCCAATCGGCGTAATGGGCGACTTGCTACTTTTGCCCACGCTGATGGCAACCCGCTCCTTACCGAAGGTGCCGACGGATAGGTAAAACGCCCATGCCGGAACGCCTGGGGCGGCCGTCTTGCGGGCTGCGGCTGTATGCCGTTCCCAATCCTTAAATGCTTTAACGACGTTCCCAGCCTGATAACCCTTCGCGCTCAGCACGGCCGGCCCCCAGGGGATCATGCCGCCTTTTTCGCGCGAGCCAACGAAGACCAGAGCTTGTACATGCTGCCGTGCGCCAGCCTGGTATTGGGCATGATGGGCCATTCCCTCACCAATCCAGCCGATGCGTAGTCCAATGGGCGCTACCAGCAGGTTGCGAACCAGGTGGGCCTGGAAAGGGTCGCCCTGGGCGGGGACAACTTCCCCATCTACAAAACCACCGGGCAGGAAATCAATTCCCCAATCCCGCTGTGCTTCCTGTACATCAGTCATTTTCACAGCCCAGCCGCCAAAATATAGAGCGTTGTTCTGGGCCTTTAGCCGGCTGTCGCCATTGACCACCCAAAACAGGGGCGCATGGAAGGGCAGCTTGATATCCCTGCCAATATTCATGCCCCCGCCCATCTGTCGTGCCGTTTCCAGATTTAAAGTAATTGCCATTGTGACCTCCTAAAAGTCGTAAGCCAGGTTGTAATTGCGAGTATCGTTATGCTCGCCGTGCTGAAAATCTTTCTCCACGCGGTGCCGCAAAACCATGATCTCATTTTGGTTGCGCACCGGTTCTGGAGCGCCTTTGAAAGCCCGCGCGCCATTACGCCAGACACGCACCGTCCATCCGCGAGCCTGATAATCCTCCACCTGGGATTCAAATTGATCTACCGGCCAGTGCTCTACCCGGATCGGCCGCGTATTTGCCTTCCAGCCGTATGGATAATGCTTGGCAGCCAATCCCTGAGACGTGAGGTAAAAATCAACGCGGGTGATATCGCCGCGCAGCGCCCGGGCGGTTTGATTGCTGTTGCGGCTCGTAAAAATAACCACGGACCAGCCGGCATCTTCAAGCGCCATGCAGGCCTGATCCAGGGTTACACCCTCCCGGAAAATCTCCTGGTCTGGCATATCGCCTTCCTGCCAGTGGCCAGACCAACATCTGACCGCTACACCGCCGTACTGGGCGGTCAGATCCATGCGAGTGTACTTAGTCGAGGTAGCCATCAGGTAATGCCTCCATAAATCGTTCCAATAATTGTTCAGGCGTGGCTTGCTTGGAGAGTTCCAGGTAAAGTCCTCTAACCCGCAGCAGCCGCGCTTTCAGCTCTTTCCAGCTCAGGTTCGAGGTGAAACTATCGTCTGTCAACAAGATAAATTTGTTGTAGGTTTCTCCCATCAATTCTTCGCACAGGTGCATGTCGTATCTACAGGAAAGCTCCCAGTACCGGGCATTCATATCGGCCGGTGCCGTGGTGGTCAGCGTTTTCGGAGCAGGATCTGCAGCTCGTTTGCGGTGGTAAAGTTTGCGGTGAATCATCGGTTCCTCTTCAAAACTGACCGCACTGGCCAATCTCAGCCAGCACTTCGCTAAAACGTATTTCCGGCAAAAGAGAAAGCCGGTCATGAATTTCCTGGGCAACCATAGCCGCATCCGGGCCGGCATTCCAAACGATCTGGCCGGCAACTTCCATGATCCGCCAGGCCATGGCGTTGCCCGAAACAAGAGCTTCTATTTTCTGCAGATCGGTTTTGGCTTCCTTTCGGGCCGTTTCCGCAGAAACGCTCCAGGTATAGCAGGTGGGGCAAAGATAAAAATCCGCAAATGCCGGACGGATCCCAATCCCAATACCAGCGCCGGCAGCTATCCTGGCACTGCACTTCTTGCATTTGGCCGCCCGCTTGTTGGTAAGCATCACAAACCCCCAACCCAAATGGCAATCAGCGCCAGCAAATAGACGGCCAGCCAGAAAATAGCCTGGCCGGCATGCGATTCTTCCGGAGCATCCCAACCCATCCAAATAACCTGGTCGCTGACCTGGTCATCGAACGGGAGGGAAATATCGATCAGCACCTGGCCAACGTGGCCTTGTTTCGTTTTGACGTAAATCCATTGTTGTGTCATGGCAATCCTTTGGGGCCGGCTGAGGGGAGGCAACCAGCCCCGCTTAGGTGCTCCACCGCCCAGGCCTCGAGGCTTCATGTCCAGCCGGTGACTTCAGTCACGGGTCAGGTATTGGGTAGCAGATGATAATTGAAAAGTTCGTTTAGTCGTGTAGCAACTTAGATGATTACATTATACAAAATAAAATACCGGTTGTCAACTAGCAATTTACTTGTTGACACCAGCGCAAAGAGTCTATATAATCAAATTGACAGGAGGCCTATGTTAGAAATCATGAAAACACGAGCCGTTCGTTTCCGGCTCGCCGATATTTTGGAGGAACGCAAAATGAAGCAAGTCGACCTGGCAACCAAAATGGGAACCCACCGTCAGACTGTGAATCGTCTGGTGGGCAATGTACGCCAGATTGATCTGGAAACATTGGAGCGGCTTTGTGATGCGCTCAATCTGACGCCAGGAGACTTCTTTGATTACGATCCCACAAAGAAGGCGAGTCAATAAACGAACGGCCCCAGGTATTGCTACCCGAGGCCATTCTGCTTGTATGCCGGCACCCGACCAGTCACCAAACTTCCGGGATGCCCGAACCTTAACAATTTAGGATGTCAGGTCCGTACGACGATGAGCGCGAAGGGGCTCGAACCCTTAACCAATGGCTTAAAAGGCCACTGGTTTAGAACTACTTCAACCAGCTGTATTTTTGATGCCGCTGGCTGAGGACCATATCGCTTACGACCCCATAAATATCACCGGTTACTTTAACCGACGAATGGCCAGCGATCTGGCTTACATCCGGCAGCGGCATACCGGCTTCCAGCATGCCGCGCAAGGATCCATGCCGGAAACTGTGCGGGTTGAAATTTGCTTTCACTCCGGCTTTTCTGGCCAGGCGCTTCAGTACCTGGTAAATGCCGTCCGTGGTGAGAGCTCCGGGTTTATAGCGGTTGCATTTTTCCCGTACAAAAACGGATTCGCAGCCGGGTATATCCGGCCGCTCTGCCAGATACAGCTCCAATGCCTGGCGGGTACGCTCATTGAAAAAGACTGGGCGGGTTTTTCCATTTCCGCCGCGGCCTTTTTCGTGAACAATCGCCTGGCCCAGTGAGAGATTCAAATCTTTCAGCTGCAGGCCGGCGACGCCACCCACGCGGGCGGCCGTATCCCCCAGGAAGAGCACAATCGCCCGATCCCGGGCCGTTTCTGCAGAAACGTATAGCTTCTCCAGATCGGCCAGCGGAATGCCCCGCGGCCTTGGATTTGGCAGCGCCGGCAGTTCCAGCCGCTGCGCCGGGTTAGAAGCGATCAATCCTTCCAGGAAAAGCCAGCGAAACAGGCGCCGCACGCAGCGCACATACTGGTGGACCGTGTTCGGGGAAAGATGATTATCTTTCACAGATCGCGGTTTCCGGTGGGTGTATTGCAGCGGTCGTCTGGACAGGAACCCCCGCCAGGCGCGCAAATCCACGATATCAATTTCCTCGGCTGGGATATCCCCCAGGAACGTAATCAGCGATGGCAGCCGTTTAGCATAAAAAGCGATTGTCTTAGGGGAGACGATCCCCTCCATCGCTGCGAGGAAGATGTCCAACGCTTCCTGCAGCCGCAGCATATTTACCTCCAGCAATCCATTTTCACTAGAGGGATGCACAGAGCGGGCCAAAGCTCCCGATAAGCCACTTTGCAAATCTGTTAAGTCGGGCGGAGTCCGAGTCTAGCAGGTTTCTATTTTTGTTCTAAAGGGTGATTTTTAGAAAGGAGGCAAGGTCGGGCCGGCATCCTAAAGCAATCCCGGAGAGGTGAGAAAACCTCTCCGGGATAATGCATTCACCGCTGACCCGGTGCTGCCATAGAAATTATAACCAATAGGCTGCGCCCGTGCAACGGCCTATTTTTGTTTTACGAGGTGGAAATGCAATATCAGAGCTTTACGCACGGACTTGCCGGACTTCACTCAGGGCCTGAGGACGATATAGGTGGAGATGTTTTGATTCATTTCAACGCCGAGTTTTGGGATCTACCCCAGGATCAACAAATCGCATTGCTCTATCAAGCTCGAGAAAACACGATCTTTCTTGGCGATTTATGGTTGATCTATTATTTCTTCGGCGGTGATCACGATGCGTTCGATAGGATGCGGCAAGATCCAAGTCTTGCAACCCGCATTGAAGCAATCGAAAACAATCCTTATGCCTCTGAAAAGCAGAAAAATGAGGCTCGAGAATTTCTGGAATATTATCGCAACTATTGCGAAAAGAAAGATTTCAAACGAATGCCCGGTGCAGGCAACCTGCGGCAGCAAATAATCAATAGAGATAAGGGTCTTTGCAGATATTGCACAAAAGAAGCCAACCCGATCACCATCGACCACGTAATCCCTTATTCTCTCGGTGGAAAAACAGAAATGCAAAATCTAGTTGTAGCCTGTAGATACTGCAATTCAAGAAAACGAGATCGCACTCCGGATCAAGCCGGCATGACGCTACTGGAGGTGCCGGCATGAGCATGGATGCAATGAGTCTCGTATTCTGGGCTGATCCGGAAAAACTATCCTCTACGGAAAAGCTCGTTTTAGTAGCGATGGCCGATTTTGGAAATGATGAAGGCTATGGAATTTGGCCATCCGTTAAAACATTAGCAACAAAAACAAGCCTGACCGATCGTTCCATTCAAATCACCCTAGCAAAATTGAAGGAATCGGGTTTTCTCACTTTTGTTGCTGAACCAGTATTTGTAAAAGGCAAGTACACAAGGGGGAATGAGTACACACTCAATATGGACCTGCTTTTCTCAATTTGCAAAAACGAAAAAACGAAAACCAGGATAGAGAAAACACACCCGGGGATAGGTGGGAATGCCCCCGAATCAGATTCACCCCCCCCGGTGAATGACGTTCACCCCCCTGAATCAGATTCACCCCCCCCGGTGAATGACGTTCGTTTAGAGGGTGAACCTGATTCACCCAAATCTTTAATTAACCATCAATTAAACCATGAGAGTGAAGATCGCAAAAATTCTTTTTCTGACCCTCAATCCATCTGGGATTTTATTTCTGGCCAAATCGCCGCTTCCAGCTCCCGCGGTTTTTATACCTCCTGGATCGGGCCGGCCGTTCCGGTCAGCCTGGCAAATGGTCTGCTGAAAATCGGAGTAGCCAACCAGCATGCTCAGGAGCTGCTGCAATCCCGGATTGGACCAATTTGTAACCGCATGATCCGCGGCCTGGTCGATTCACCTGGCGCCCGGGTGGAGTTTATCATCCGAGAGCCAGCCATTATGAAAGCAGGTGCCAGGTGAGCGTCCATTACTGCCCGGCCGGCGTCAGCCTGATTCTGAATTATTCCACTGCCCGCGCCACCGTTTTGCACGGCGATCATTCTTCCGCGGCCCGCAGCCACCTGGAACGGGCAAAGATGGCCTGGGGAAAACATTGTCAGAAATGCCACACCTGCAAACAGGCAGAATTGGAGCTGGCGTAATGACCCGGCTTTTATGCGCGATCGGTATTCACAAATATGGACCGTGGAAAAAATCGGTCCTGAAAAATTTCACGCTGCGTCAATGCAGCGCTTGTCTTCACTGGGAGGTGAGTTATGTCAGACACGAGCGAAAGCAGAAGAACAGGCGATGAAAGGTAATGGCCATGTCCGAACATGATGAGCAGGTTGCGCTCTTCCAGTGGGCCGGCTATCAGCTTGGCGCCTGCCCGGAGCTGGCCTTGATGTTCGCCATCCCTAACGGCGGTGATCGCCATCCAGCCGTAGCCGGCAAGCTGCGAGATGAAGGAGTCAAGGCCGGCGTGCCGGATATTTTCCTGCCGGTCCCGCGCGGCAAATATCACGGCATGTTTTATGGAAATGAAGTTTGGGAAGAACAAGCCCAAGACGGACCAGTTCAAATGGATGGATGCACTGCGGGATCAAGGATATTACGTCCGCCTGGCCTGGGATTGGCAAACGGCAGCCGAAATCATAACTAGATATTTGGAGGATCGAAATGAAAGGTAAATTAATTTCTTGCTTAATCGTTTTGCTGGCAATCGCTTACCTTGGTATAGCAATTCCAGCTGCCAGTTTGACCGGTGTGGTCTATGGTGAAGATATCCCGACCGCGCCGGTAGTTCCGTGGGAAGGCTATCCGATCGATGAGAATTACCCGGTTCAGAAAAGCTATCCTGTATGGGAAGGCTACCCGACCAGGGAAAGCTATCCTGCATGGGAAGGCTATCCGATCAAGGAAAGTGATCCGGTGTGGAAGAGTTATCCTGTTTGGGAAGCCTATAGAGGCGACTATGTTTATCCGGCCTTGAAAACTTGCCATATCGAGGAATCCCACACAATTTTGAATGCCTATCCAGTCTCGGAGATTTCACCAGGTGAGCCTGCTGTTTTGTCGACAGAATATCCCATAGAGCCCGCAACCAGACTAGGAACGCCCCTGCCCCGGCCAGTAAAGTTGCTTAGATTACCACAGTTATTCCAGTTTCGTGAGTTATTACAGGTGATGCAATGAGCGTTTCCTGGTCTTCCGCACCTGATTCAATCCTGCACCTGGCGAAGCAGATCATTGATCAATATCATTCCGATCTGAATTCGGCTTCCATCGCATTTCTGCTGCGCAGTGAACCGGGTACTAAAAATGGCCGGTCGATCCTTGGCACGGCTTCCAAATTCCCGGATAAGCTGCGGCCGCTGGTCGAAGTGGATTACGACTTCCTGATCTGGCTATCCTGGCCGGATTGGAATCGCCTTTCCGATAAGCAGCAACCAATTCTACAATCCCCTGTAAATAAAATTTACACCCCATAGGAGCGGCGTGTTGCGATCATTGGATCATCTATCTACCGAGTTGGCAGAAAAGCACCCGATAGCGTCCTGGCGCAAAATTGGCGCTGAGTACGGCATAAGCGGAGCCATGGCCCGCCTGATCGCCACCGGCTACGATCCAGGCAAGAAAATCAGGCAAAAGTTGGACCTGCCACAATCCGCGACCGTGATCGTTATCCTGGGCAATCGCGTCCCGGATGGTACCCAGGTTGTCAATGCCAGCCAGTGCAACTGCGGCCAATGGTATGTCCCGAATCACCCACGTAGGTTAAAATGTTTTGTGTGCTCCCCTTACCGGGGCAAGAAAGGAATTCTTAAATGAAAGAATGCCCGAAACATCCAAATGCCCTGGCCATGGAGGCCTGGAATTATTGCCCGCTGTGCGGTGCCGCCCTGATCGAATCTATTGCCGGCATGCCGGTCATCACGTCGCCGGCCGTGGATGGAGCGCTGATCGTTTCTACAGAAACGCTAAACAGCGGCATAGATCAGGCGCTGAAAATAGCAGAGGAAGCAATTGTCGATGCCTTCCGCATTCCATATCGGGTAGACGATTTTTCAGACTCAAATCCAAATAATATCTAACTCTCTTAGCGCAAAGACAGGCTTTCCGCTGCCAGCCGGGAGAGAAAAACATCCAGTTCATCCACCTGGCCAATGCCCAGGGTGCACGTCTCAGTGGTATCGTTATAATCGGTAGCGCTGATCAGGAAGGTTAGGCCGGTCCCGGACAAGTCATTGAGCCAGTTCTCGATCTTGATCCGCTTGCCGGCCTGGATTTCACAGGCGGGCACTTCCGAGCCGTATCGATCCCGGATATAGCCGATCACC